>CAZOUU010000009.1:0-15582 GCA_964583045.1 uncultured Lachnospiraceae bacterium
TAATAGTAATGGATAAATTAATGTTAGCATTAGTAAATAGAACAATAAAAATGGAGTGAAAAACGGAGCGAAAATAGGGTATACAACTATACCCTAAAAACGCTTCTGTTTTTGGACGTTGCTATAGAAAAAAAGAGAATGTTTCACGTGAAACATTCTCTAAATAAGCTGTGTTTAAAATAAATCTACATCTGTTCTGGACAATCAATACCCAATAGACTTAATGCATCTTTTAGAACATATTGAGTTACAGAAACTAATTTCAATCTAGCATCTCTTACAGCTACATCTTCCACATTAATATGATTAGTATTGTAGAACTTATTAAAGGCCTGTGCTACATCCATAGCAAACCTAGATATCATAGATGGTTCATATTTTTCAGCAGCAGCAGCTATAACTGAAGAGTAACGAGATATTTCTTTTAATAAGTCTATAGAGTCTGTATCTGTAATAAGTGAATAGTCTATATCATTGCCAGATAAAGATACTGTTCTAAGTATGCTAGAACATCTAACATAAGTATACTGTACATAAGGACCTGTCTCACCATCAAAGTTTAATATCTTATCCCATTTGAAAGATACATCCTTAATACGTTGGTTATATAAGTCGTTAAAGATAATAGCACCTACACCAACCTTCTTAGCGATATCCTCTTTGGTAGCATCTGGTAAGTCAGGATTCTTAGCAGCGATAATCTCTTTAATCTTATTAATAGATTCTAGTAGGATATCTTCTGCGTATACGATATTTCCACTGCGGCTAGATAACTTAGCGCCTTCTAGACTTACAAGACCATAAGGAATATGAACTAACTGATCTGCCCAGGAGTTACCTAATAATTCTACTACCTTAAAGACTTGAGCAAAATGGAGCTTTTGTTCTTGTCCAGTTACATAAAGGCATTTAACAAAATCATAGGTCTCTTTGCGATAGAAGATAGCGGCTAAATCTCTGGTTGCATATATAGAGCTTCCATCCTTCTTAGTTATAAGGCAAGGAGCCATATCATATTTTTCAAGATCAACTATATGAGCACCTTCACTTTCAACAAGAAGCTTTGCATTTGTTAATCGATCTACTACGTTCTGTGTTTTGTCTCTATAAAAACTCTCGCCTGTATAGTGGTCGAAATCCATACCTAGTAGATTGTAGGTTCTCTTGTATTCTACGAGGGAAATGTCTTTAAACCATTGCCATATAGCTAGAGCTTCTTCATCGCCATGTTCCATCTTTGCAAACCAAGCTCTAGCTTCATCCATAAACTCTGGTTTATCTTCGGCTTCTTTATGGAAACGCACATATAAATCCATAAGCTCAGAGATACCATCTTTTTCTACAGCTTCCTTAGAGCCCCAGGCCTTATAAGCAACTATAAGCTTACCAAATTGAGTTCCCCAATCGCCTAGATGATTAATACGCTCTACCTTATAGCCTAGTTTGGAATATATCTTATATAGAGAATTACCAATGATAGTAGTTCTTAGATGGCCTACATGGAAATTCTTAGCTACATTTGGAGAAGAGTAATCGATACATATACATTTGCCGTTACCTACAGTTGAGCTACCATAATTCTCTACGTCGGCGGCAGCTAGCATAGTTTTAACAAATATATTCTTGCTAATGTAGAAATTCAAATATGCGCCTTGTACCTTAATGTCTTCTATATAATCTACTTCGCCTATAGCAACTTTGAGATCAGAAGCAATCATCTGCGGTGCTTTGTGCATAGCCTTTGCTAAGCTAAAACAAGGAAAAGCAAAATCTCCAAGCTCTGGTTTAGGGGGGATTTCTATTAATGCAGATATCTCATCGGCAGTTAATACATCTATATGCTGTTCTAGTAATTTAGTAATATTGGATTTCATAGTTCACCTTTCTTTGCGTGTAATTATCTAGTTGTTGTAACAGGAAATGAAAATCTTACATTTGTTCCTGTAATTAAATCACCATCAATCTTAATCTTACCATCTAGTTGCTTAACTAGTTCATGAACCTTGTGTAGTCCACTATACCAAGGAGAAGTGGATAAATAATCTGGGTTAATACCTACACCATTATCATTTATATATACATCTATAATATGACTGCTTATATATACCCTGGCAGTCACTCGGTTAGCATTGGAGTGATCAAATATATTATTGAATAATTCTTTTAACATAGAGATTAAACTAATAGTAATAATAGGATGGAAGTTAATCTCGTAGTCAGAACATTCGGTTCCTGCTTCTATAATGCAATCCGGATGAGCATCTCTATAATGTGCTACCAGATTATCTATCATAAGCCATATAGGCTGTTTGGTATCTACATTATAATTCAGCATATCTATTACATGGTCTATCTCATCCACCAAAGTAGCAGAAGCATTATGCATCTCCTGCAAGGTTAATCTCGCACGACCTAAGTCTGAATTAAGTAACCAGTTAAGCACTTCTGCTTTATGGTTGTTATTTATAATCTGTTGCTTAATAATAGTGTGTAATATAGTAGCTACCTTATTATTTTGATATTCTTGTAACATAAGAATATTGTAAGAAGGAGTAAGACTATCATTATCAGTAGCTGATTGAGTAGCAGTCGGGCTGTCTTCAGGGACTTCTACAAATTCAAAACTATCTATATCTGCTGAAGTAGTATCATCTTCCTCGTTAATGTCTCCATAAAGCAGCTGAGATATAGAGGCATTAGCGGTATTTAGAGCATCTATCTTTTCTTGAAGAGAAGATAGAGTGGTTTCTGTGGCGATAATCTTAGTGTCCAGAGAATCCTTTGCAGAATATAAATCACTTAATTGTTCGTCTAGTATACGACTCTTTTCGTTCACTAAGGTCTCTTCACTGAAATTAGGAGAGAACAGATTACGATGATTATTAGACTTAAAAGAATATAATTCCTTAGTCTTTTCTGTCTCTTCAATCTTAACACCTAGTTCAAAAAGCTCAGTTTTTAAGTCCTGTATCAATTCTAAATTCTTAATATAGGCATCATTAAAGTAGTCAAGTAAATCTTGATTAGTTTGTTTAACTATATTTAGGTTGTTGTTATCATTACTGAGCATGTGGTTTCTCCCTATAGCAAACGAGATTATTAGAAATGATAATTTCTCTTTCGGCTATTTCTTCTTCTGCGTCTTCTTGATGAAAGGATAATCTTAAGTGAAATAAATGCAATTAGTATAACACCTACTATAGAACCAACTATAATAAGGATTTTTGCCTTTGTGGATAATTTCTTAGAGTTAGCGGACTCGTCATCCTTGTTATATGGATTAGGTCCTTCTCCTATATTTGAATAAGTAATAGGAGCTTCTCCTAATACCTCATCTTTGTAGCTTATAACTATCTTGCCGGCATTACCATCGGCATCGGTGGTATCGAAAAACTCAGCTTCTTTAGTTAAAGTAGACACATCAGCACCTGCTGGAATTAATAAAGAATAAGAAGTATCTACATTATATGATAAAGACTCATGAACTATAGTATTATCAAAATTCTTAGTTATATAATTACTAGAAGAGTCTTCTAATTTATCAAAAGTAAAATCTGATAGAGGATAACACACCTTGTAGTTATTGTAGCAATATCTAAACAAAGAAGCAGTATCAGTATATGCATTATGAGAGCCTTTACATCTAAGAACAACACATACTAATTCTAGACCGTCTTTCTTAGCATAGGTTACTAGGGTATTTAAACTGTCGGTAGTATATCCGGTCTTACCACCTTCCGCATATTCGTAATACTCGTCTTTGGAAGGATTAAGAATCTTATTTTTGGAATATAACTCACGAGCATCATTCTTATTAGTGGCTGGAATAACATAAGATTCACCTGATGTTAATGTCCTAAAGGTCTTGTAATTAAGGGCTTCTCTAGTTATAAGTGCCATATCGTAAGCACAGGTGTAATGATTCTCATCATGTAGACCATTAGCATTAACGAAGTTAGAATTCTCACAACCTAGTCGTTTAGCTTCGGCATTCATCATATCAGTAAAATTAGATAAAGAACCACCGCCGACATGCTCGGCTAGACCATAGGCAGCCTCATTAGCAGATGCAATACATATAGCATAAAGGCAATCCTCTACGGATAATTGCTCACCATCCGTAAGAGCTATGTGACTACTATTTCTATCTATATTCCATATAGCGTCATGGGAAAATGTAACAGTCTCTGATAAATCAGCGTTTTCTAAAGCAACAAGGCAAGTAAGCACTTTAGTAATACTGGCTGGATACAGATGCTCATAGGGATTCTTCTCATATAGTATCTGCCCTGTATTGGCATCCATAACAACGGCTGATTCTGAAACTAAATCTGGAGCGCGGCTAGGATCGTCGGGGTATTCTGTAGTAAATACTTGTGGCTCCTCAGTAGTAGCTGTCTCAGTTGTAGCATTAGATGCATATGCCACTGTGGAAAATGTAAAAATACAAAGAAGCAGTGCTACTAAAAACGATAATTTTTTCATCTGTATTCTCCTCTTGAAAGTTCTCGTACATAGTCTATTTTATTACATATATGGGGTGGTGTCAATGTTTAAAGGCAGTAGGGGCAAGGAAGAAAATTAGCTTGAAAAATAGTGACTTTTTAGGTAAGATAAATGAATTAGATGTAAGTGGAGGTCAAGATGAGACTTAGAAATGTAAAAGGGGCTAGAGACACAATCGGAAATAGTCCGTATGTGATAAAAGATGAGCAGGAAAGCAAAGGTAAATGGAGGGACATATTTGGGAATGATAATCCTATACACATAGAGATAGGTATGGGAAAGGGTCAGTTTATAAGCCAGTTAGCAGTTGCAAATCCAGATATAAACTATATAGGCATAGAAAAATTCTCAAGTGTTTTAGTGCGTGCTATTGAAAAGAGAGAGATATTAGAGATTAATAATCTGTTTTTTATAAGAATGGATGCAGAATACATAGCTAATGTATTTGAGAAGGATGAAGTGGCTAGAATATATCTTAATTTTTCGGATCCATGGCCAAAGGATAGACATGCCAAAAGGCGTCTTACCTCTAGACAATTTTTAGAGAGATATGATCAGATATTAGTAGGTGATGGAGAGGTTATATTTAAGACCGATAACCGTGAGTTATTTGATTTCTCTCTTGAAGAGATAAAAGAATCCAAATGGGAATTAGTTAATTTTACATTTGATCTGCATAACAGTCCTTACGTAGAAGGCAATATAATGACAGAGTATGAGACTAGATTTGTGAAGGAAGGTAAACCTATTAACAGATTGGTGATAAACAGAATATAATATAGTAACTCCCAAATGGATATATTATAATGCGAGCAAATATATTAGAACAAAGACTTAGAAAAGGCATAAGGGAAGTAAATCGAGAATTATCAGGAATAAGCAAGAAAAAGAGGAAATGTTTCTGCCTTAAAAGGGGTTTTAGAGAGGTTATTCTTGTAGTAAATAAAAAAAATTAAAAAAAAGAAAAATAACTATTGATTTTTTATTTACTATAAGATATAATCTACTTTGTTGTGACGAAAATATATAGTATGCGCTTCTAGCTCATTTGGTAGAGCACCTGACTCTTAATCAGGGTGTGCGGGGTTCGAATCCCCGGAGGCGCACTGAAAGACTAGGGACTTTGACAGCAAGGTTTTTGGTCTTTTTTTGTGCAAAGAAATGGTGCTCTTATTTGGAGATAAAGAGCACACCTAGAGTACCAAGGCCACAATGGCTGGATATAACGCCACCTGCACGAGTTACTAATATTTCATCAAAATAATTTAGTTCAGTTAAATAATTCTTAACCCAAGCTATAATCTCAGGGTCGCAGCCTGAGTGAGTAATAAATACTCTGGCGGGATCTGCATTCAATACATCATCCTTTAAGTCTAGTACATATTTCTCTATAACTTTACTCTGTCGACCACGATACTTAGTGCCGGCATCCATCTTACCATTTTGAACTACGATTTTAGGCTTTAGCTTCAAGGCATTTCCGAATAAAGCAGTGGTAGCAGAGCAACGACCACCACGATGTAGGTAGGTGAGAGTGTCTACTACAAAGCTGGCACGAACCTTTGGCTGTAGCTCTAGTATAGATTCCTCTATGTCCTTAGGAGACATACCCTTTTCAATCATTTGTGCTGCTTTAATTATCTGTAGACCTATGCCGGTAGATAGGTTCTTAGAATCGATAACCGTAACTCTATCAGTAGCACAAAGCTCAGCTGCAGCTAGTCGCATAACATTTGCAGTGGTTGACATATCCTCTGATATGGAAAAGAAGATTATATGGTCGCCAGCCTCTATAATAGGAGTGATTAATTTAAGCGCAGCTTCTATAGTAGGCGAGGCTGTCTTAGGAGTCTCGTTATGTTCGTCAGACCAAGCATAGATATCGTCAGGACCTATGTCCACAGAATCTAAATATGCGTTGTCTCCCAATACGATGGAAAGAGGAAGAATGTCTACGTTGTATTTGGATATTAATTCAGGGCCTAAATCACAGGTGCTATCTGCGATAATTCTTATATTACTCATATGTATAACCTCACTTTATTATTTACGTTGATTACAAAGCTTCAATACTATAATTATAGCCTTGTTTCCAAAAAGTTACAATGCTTTAGATTTAATATGAACTCATACATTTTTTTAACGGCAGGAGCCATAAAATTATTATAGGAGGTGGCTAGGCCAATGATTCGATATTCCTCTGGTTTGATAGGATATACATCTACCGGATAAGGTATGTTATTCATAATTAATTCAGGCATGATACATATACCAAAACCACTGGCTACCATAGCAACAGTGGATATGTCATCTACCACGTGACAGTTGGAGATAACATTTAGCTGGTACTTTTGTAGAAAGTTTTGTATATCTGCATCACAGCTTTCACGTTGGGATACAAAATATTGTCCCTTCATATCATCTAGAGTTATTACGCCTTTTGTGAGGGTGTTAAAACCCTTAGGAACCACACAGACTAATCGGTCTTTATATAATGGGACAATAGGAAGCTCTTTAGCACTGGATACGGATAGAAATCCTATATCTATAATGCCACTTTTTAGCCAATCCGACACATCATCATATGTACCCTGAAATATCTCTATATTTATATGGGGATATATAGCAGAGAAATCCCTAACGATATCAGGTAACCAATTTACACATACACTGGAAAATGCACCTAGCTTTACAGAGCCTTTTTCTAAGCCGTTTATCTGTGAAATCTGTTGAATGAGAGTCTCATCGCTATTGATTACAGCACGTACATAGGGACATAGCTCTTCTCCATAGCTAGTAAGGCAAACCCCAGATTTGTTTCGTATAAATAGAGGGAATCCGAGTTCTTTTTCCATATTCGCAATGGAATGACTAACTGCAGAAGGGGTAAGGTTAAGTATAACTGCTGCTTTCTGAAAGCTGTGCTGTTCTACCACAGCTTGAAATATCTGATATCCTAATAATGTCATAGTATTCCTCCTAAAAATGGTTGGTGGATAATAGTAATTTCATATACTCATATATGCTAGATGGAGTAGAATTTTGATGGAATAAGGCTCTGGCTCTAGCAGGTCTATCTGTAATGACATTGTCTACTCCTAATCGTTGGCAACGGGATAGCTCTGCGGTAGAATTAACTGTCCAGGCATGAATCTCTTTACCATTCTCGTGGATCAAATCAACCTTGCTTCTAGTTATAAAGGTAGAACGCATACTATAAAAATCAGCATATGAATCATAAAAGGTATTAATGTAATCATAATAGATTATCTTGCCCGTGGGTATGTCGGAATCTAGCTCCTTTACTTCTAATAGTATACGAGTACTAGTAGAAGATATAATGCACTGTTCCTCCATATTATAAGCCTTAATCAGAGCTATAACATCAGCTGATAGGGTAGGATTTTGCTTAGAATATTTCAGTTCCACATTCAACTTGATATTCTTGTCTTTACAATATATAAGCACCTCTTCAAAGGTAGGTATCGGAGTATTAGCATAGTCCTTATGAAACCAGCTGCCAGCATCTAAGGTGCATAACTCATCGTAGTTTACCTCTTCGATATTGCGGTAATCTCCAGTAGTACGATAAAGTGACTCATCATGAAGTAGAACCATTACACCGTCCTTAGTTTCTCGTACATCCATCTCCACATAATCAGCCATATTATCTATAGCATGGATAACTGCTGGCAATGTATTCTCGGGAGCATCCAGAGAATCTCCACGATGAGCAGTTATAGAAACTCCTGTTTTTAAAGCAGAAAACATATCACGACTGGTATGAATTATATATGAAATGTTTATAACCAGAAAGCCCATAATAATCATAAATATAGCAGAGTAAGCATAATCTCGTTTTCTACGAAGTGGTTCATAAGAAAATGTAGGAATAGGCTGCCTCTTATAGACTGCCTTATTATAGTACAAGTATACAGTTAAACCTATATTATATAAAGGACTAAGAACACTATAAAGTAGAATTAAGAATAGGTTTATATTGTCGCATATAATCAATATAAGATTTAGGGTAACCAAATCATCAGTGAAATATTTAACAAAATATATATTTGCAAGATTAAGTAATATATAAAAAAAGTAATAAACTAGTATAAGTAATAGATTTGTACTTATATATCTAAGAGCAAAGCTAAAAAAATGTCTCTTCCATAGAGCAAGGCTAGAGGCTATGCCTTTAAAGAAGGAAGTATTATCAAAACATATATATAGGGGCGTAAATGATAGACTTAATCCACATACAACCCAAAGTGTAAAAATAGTATATAGGACTGGATTAGAAGGTAAATGGTTTAGGGCTAGGGTTATAGCATCTCTAGGAGCATCTAGCATCAAGGTCAGATGGTATAAGGGAAATGCGCATATTAATATAAACAATACAGCTAGAAGTAAAAAAGTAGTTATATGTCTATACTGTAATAGATGTTTCATACCTAAAACACTATAGTACAGCATATCATAAAGAGATAGCTTAATGCCACCATAGGAGGCACGAAATGTAACCATAAATACATTTATTTCAAATACTAGTAAGCATAGGATAAATGCCATAAGAACAAATATAAATATAATACTATAGGGGCATTTAAGTACCTTAATAAAATTCTCGGAGGTGAGATAACTATAACCGAGAATGTCTATAATTTTGTTGAAAGAAGTGGAACATATATTTATCACGAAAAAAGTCGCAACTACATTATATATAATTGCGAAACCTAGCAGTTTTAATATATTTATTTTAAAAAATTCTTTGAAACTGGGGGATATATTGTTCATAGTATAGTCCTTCTAAAAAAGATAGTTTCATTATAATATGTAATGGTAAATGTTTCAAGGACAGCTTCTTACTATTAAAAAGGACTCTCCACATAATGGAGAGCCCAAAGTTGTATATAAATTACAACCCCGCGATAGTTATAGACGGATAGTAACTTGAAATCATCAAATTACAGTAATTATACAACAAAATAGTTAGAAATGAAATAGTCGAATTCAATAAAATATTAGTCATTATCCATGGTTTGTGAAACTATATGGAAGGTTACAATTACTTTAAATAAATCTCCATCCAGATGTATATTAAAGGTACCATCTTGTAGTATAGTTAATTCTTTAGCAATGGATAAACCAAGGCCACTACCTTCAGTGTTTCTAGACTGATCCCCTCTGGTAAATCTCTCAGTAAGCTCGTCTGGAGAGATGTTAAGAGGTGCATCAGATATATTTTTAAGGGTAAGGGTCATTATCTCATCATCAGCTGTTAAAGATATATATACTCTAGTTCCTTCAGCAGAATATTTGTATATATTACCTAACAGGTTATCTATAATTCTATAAGTACGTTGACCGTCTGCATAGATAATAGGAGGATTTTCACACATATCTGTAACCACAGTTAGATGCTTGGAAGCATATTTATCTTGAAACTCACCTATAGCCTGGTCTAACAGCTCAGTAAAATTAAGGTTAGCACAGTGAAGTTCTATATTTCCAGTAGTTACCTTAGAGGCTTCTACCAAATCTTCAGTCAAGGTCTTTAGTCTAGCTGACTTCTGATCTAATACATCTATATAGTGTAGTATAGTTTCGTCTTTTATATCCTCACGTTTTAGTAAATCCACATAGCTTATAATAGAAGTAAGAGGTGTCTTTATATCGTGAGATACATTTGTAATTAGCTGTGCCTTCAGACGTTCATCTTTAACACTGGTGGCAATGGCATCCTTTAAACCACTACCGATATGATTAATTCGATTAGCAAAATCCTTTTTTTGTCCCATAAGATTGGAAGTGTCTATCTGATAAGATACATTTCCTATGGATATCTCATCTACTGCCTTTACGGCTTTGGACATACCATAAGCATCACAGATTAACCATATACCTAGGGATATCTGTAGACCTATCCAAGGAATGCAGCTAGGGAAATCAAAGCCCCAATTTGCCATAATTAGAATACATATAACATTGCATATAGAATATATGACAAATATAATAATGGCTCTTACGGTATAACCTCTTCCATTAATAACGGCTCCCATGAAGGAGAATATTTTCTTTAGAAGTCTAATGATAATAGAATTCTTAAAAATGATTCGTGCCTTACAACATCTTACCAGAGATAATCCTATACACATAGCAATTATGGAGCATAGTGCAAATATAGCAGTCATCATAATTACTAGGAACAAAGGTATAGCTGGAGAGGTATCAAAATATCCATCCATAACAATAGCAGTAGAGGCTATAGCGGCAAATATAGTGCCAGCCAGTATAGCTAAGCTTACTTCAGTAAATGTATGGTCGTAAAATATAGTAACAATCTCATTGCTTCCGTCAGCTGCCTTTCCTGTGGCAGCAATTAACCCTATAATACTAATAATGGTTATAATGGCAGAGATACATCCTAGTACTATGAATAAATCACTGTAAGGAAGATAATTATCAAAAATACTCTTAGCTGAAGGGATGCTTAAGGTATCATAATATAAGTTAGAGCTTTTATCTTCGGAATAACCTACAGCAATAGAGTAATTAGGAACATCGGAAAATCCATAACTAAAGGTATTACTGACTAAACCACAGTTAGTGTCTATAGTATTAGAGTTAGTATCATAGTATATATATGCATCATTAGAGCTAATTGCAGATGCAGATTTTACATTGGAATAAGTCCTGGCTACATTACTATAACCACCTGAAAGTACGGTATAATAATCCAAATCAGAATAATAATTAATATCTCCATAGTAGTTGTAAGGATCAGAGGAGGCAGATAAATTATTATAGGCAGCGGTATAATCCTCATAGCTAAGGCTTATATTATTAGCAAGGGTACTATATAGTATAGGAGTCTCTTGCAAAAAAGCTTCTTCAGTGGCTAAATTAAGTTCAGCATCCAAATATTCTTTGTTAAATAGCAAACCATTTCCTGCGTCAAACCAACCAAGAGTTTTGCAATAGAATAATGAATCTTCTGGTGAGTAAACTACAAAGGCACCATCATTATTCTGATATATATATGAGGAAGCACTAAAGTTTTTGTTTATAGCTTCGCCGCTAATGGGGTCTAAGTTAGATACACCATAGGTCATAATTAATTCGCTATATATATTTTGATTTACTAAGACATAATCGCCACCTATAAGTGAAGATAGCTTATTGTAGTAGGCTACATCAGTGTCATTTTCAAAAAATGTCTCAGAGCCATATTCTGTAGAAAATGTATAAGGTACATCTAATCCGTGATTATATATATAATCCAGTGTAATATCCACAGAGTCATCAGTGTAATAATCAAATAATCGTATAACAGGGGTGTCAGTATCTATGTCTTCAAAGAGGGGTGCATAGGTGTCTAAAGTAGATATGTCATCCATAAGATGCATAACTTTAAAGTTCATTATTCCCTGAAAGGAATCTGTGTCATAGTAGGATGCACATTTCTTGTCTGAATCAGAAAATCCAGAGGTGGCAACAAAGGCATAGAATAAGCAACACACAAATAATGTAGATATAGATAGAGTAAAGACTATACCTAGAATGGTTTTAAAAAGTCTAGAACCAAATAATTTTTTCATAGGATGTCCTTTCTCTATTGGCGATCCATCTTATATCCCACGCCCCACATAACCTTTAGGTAGCGTGGATTCTTAGGATCTATCTCGATTTTTTCTCTAATTCTTCTTATATGTACAGATACTATATTATCTGTAGCAAAAGCATCCTCATCCCATATTTTTTCATATATCTGGGAAGAAGAAAATACAATACCCATATTCTCCATAAGCAGCTTTACAATCTTATATTCAGTAGGAGTTAGATGTACATCTACATCATCTATAAAAACTGCCTTCTGATTATCATCTAATAATAAGGAACCATTTTCTATTATACCATTATTAACTGGAGCAGCCATACTGCCTAGCTTGGTATAACGTCTAAGCTGGGATTTTACTCTAGCTATAAGCTCTAATGGGTTAAATGGTTTTGTTACATAATCATCAGCACCGATATTAAGACCTAGTATCTTATCAATATCCTCTGACTTGGCAGAAAGAACTATAACAGGAATAGTGTTGGTCTTTCTAAGCTCCATAATGGCATGAATACCATCTAATTTTGGCATCATCACATCTATAATAATAAGTTGAATGTCATTGTTCTTAATAACCTCTAAGGCTTCTAATCCATCATAAGCCTTATAAACTGTATATCCTTCCTGTGTTAGATATATGGTTATAGCTTCAACTATCTCTTTGTCATCATCACATACTAATATATTCATAATTTAATCACCTCATCTCTATTTTATATTAACTTCCAATTATCTACAAGTAGAATAATATCAAACGCATATGAAGAAAATACAAAATAAAATATGAAGAAATTCTTACTCTGAAATATGTAAAATACAGTAGGATTTAAAGGCAAAATGTGGTACTATAACAAAAGGAAAAGGAGTGAATTTCATTATGAAGAAAATTGAAGATTATGTAAGAAGTATTCCGGATTTTCCAGAAGAGGGAATTATATTTAGAGATATTACCTCTGTGCTACAAGATGCGGAAGGCTTAAAGCTTTCTATTGACTCCATGCAGGCTCTAATTAAGGATGTAGATTATGATGTGGTAGTAGGTACTGAATCAAGAGGCTTTATATTTGGTGTACCTATTGCATATAATAACAATAAACCCTTTGTGCCTGTTAGAAAAAAGGGTAAATTACCTTGTGAGACGGTAGAAGAAACTTATGATTTAGAGTACGGTAGTGCAGCTATAGAGATGCATAGGGACTCTATTAAACCAGGACAGAGAGTAGTCATAGTTGATGACCTTATAGCCACTGGTGGAACTATAGAAGCAAGCATTAAGCTTATCGAGAAGCTAGGAGGTAAGGTAGTTAAGATTATATTCTTAATGGAGCTTGCAGGATTAAAGGGTAGGGAGAGACTAGCAGGCTATGATGTAGCTTCAGTTATATCCTACGAGGGGAAGTAAGTAGTGTATCTATATTACAAAATATATACTAAGGAGATTAATATATGATTGAAAAATTATTCAAGTTAAAGGAAAACAACACAACAGTAAAAGTAGAAGTTATAGCAGGTTTTACAACATTTATGACTATGGCATATATCCTGGCAGTTAATCCTAATCTGTTATCGGCTTCAGGTATGGATGGTCAAGCAGTACTTATGGCTACGGCATTAGCCTCATTTATAGGAACTATGGCTATGGCACTTCTAGCTAACTACCCATTTGCTTTAGCACCAGGTATGGGACTTAACGCATTCTTTGCATTTACAGTATGTGGTTCTATGGGATACTCATGGCAGATAGCATTAATGGCAGTATTTGTAGAAGGTATTATCTTTATTATATTATCACTCACCAAGGTAAGAGAAGCCATATTTGATGCCATACCACTTACACTTAAAAAGGGTGTTAGTGTGGGTATCGGTTTATTTATTGCATTTATCGGTTTACAAGGTGCGCATATAGTAGTTAATAATGATTCTACACTATTAAGCTACGTAGATTTTGCAGGCAATATTCACACAGAAGGCATATGTGCCATATTAGCACTTATAGGCTTAATAATAACAGCTATCTTATATATAAAGAAGGTTAAGGGTTCTATTCTAATAGGTATTATAGCTACTTGGGTATTGGGTATGCTAGCACAATTAACAGGTATATATACTGTAAATCCAGACGCAGGCTTCTATTCACTATATCCTACTTGGGGCATAACAGATTTTACATCTATAGGAAAGACATTTGCAAAATGCTTCGATGCAGATTTTAGTACTATAACAGTATGGAGCTTTATAGGTATATTATTAGCATTTCTATTTGTAGATATGTTTGATACACTTGGTACTCTAATCGGTGTAGCAACTAAGGCAGATATGTTAGATAAAGAAGGCAAGCTTCCTAGAATCAAGCAGGCATTGCTTGCAGATGCCATAGCTACTTCAGCAGGTGCAGTACTTGGTACATCTACTACTACCACATTTGTAGAGAGCTCGTCAGGTGTTGCAGAGGGTGGTAGAACAGGTTTGGCATCAGTAGTAACTGCTATATTATTCCTATTATCTATATTCTTTGCACCTATATTTACGGCTATTCCAGGCTTTGCTACAGCACCAGCACTTATCTTTGTAGGCTTCCTTATGGTATCAGCAGTAGTAGATATAGATTTTACAGATTTAACAGATGCAGTACCAGCATATTTATGTATATTAGCTATGCCTCTTATGTACTCTATATCTGAGGGTATCGCTATAGGAGTTATATCATATGTAATTATAAATGTAATCTGCGGTAAGGCTAAAAAGGTTACATGGCTTATGTATGTGCTTGCGATATTGTTTATATGCAAATATATATTCTTGTAAGATTATAAGGAAAATGTAGAGCCGTTTCTAGAGGAAATGGCTCTATTGCATTATGGGGAATAGAAATAAAGGATGGCAGAGAATGAAAATTGTTATATGTGATGATGAAAAAGTATTTTCTGATACACTAATAGAGTATATATCTTCCTATGAGGAAGGCAAATATAAAGTAGCAGCTTATAGTTCCGGGGAAGAATTATTAGAGTACATAGATGATAAGGACATCTATGCGTACATATTAGATATAGCATTAGGTGGTATGGATGGTATAGAAGTGGCAAGGCGTATAAGGAAGCAGGATCTATTTGTTCCTATTATATACACTACCAGTTATACAAGCTATGCTATGGATGCATTTGAGGTAACCGCCTTTAGGTATATAAATAAACCCATAATTAAAGAAAGTTTACATAGAGTCTTGAAACAATTAGATGAATACACAGGACAGAATAATAGAAAGCTTATTATATCTAATAGGCATGAATCTATTAGTTTGTACTATAGAGATATTATATGTGTCTCGAAGCTTCTCTAAGGCTTTCAAAGAAAAATATATGGAGTTTGTTATAAAAATGTCTGAATAATTCTCGGGAAACGAGAATATAAAGAGAAAAAAATCATATTACATTACCACTCATGTCGAAAAACATGCATGT
>CAZOUU010000010.1:0-14467 GCA_964583045.1 uncultured Lachnospiraceae bacterium
CCTACAAGGTTAGCATCTATACCTGTAATAGTAGATTCATTAGATTTACTTGGTGAAGTACCTTTAAAGTTAGCTACATTGGATACAGATTTTATAGTTCTATCTACTACTTCTGAATTAAATGTCAATCTGTATGCTAGACTTGAATTTTCAGGCATATTAAAGGTAAATGTTCTAGACAATTCATTATATGTATATGAATAATTAGCCTTATCTACTGTAGCACCTACAGACCAATTACCATAAGCATCACAATTAAGCACCTGCAATTTAACACTACCCTCAACTAATGCCTGTCCCTTTGTTAATGTATCTGTAATAACACCTGCTGGTATCTCTACCTGATTTTTATTAATATCTACTTGCCAAGCAAGTATAGCATTAGAAGTATCTGTAGTGTTTTGTAATATAGTACCACTCTTATCTAATGAATATCCTGATACAGATGGGCTAGTAGCATCATCTGTAGTAGTATTGCCATCTGTGTTAATAGTAGCTGAGTTAGTATATGTATTGCTACCTGTAGAAGGCATGTCTTCATCATCTATCTTAGTCTTATATGTAACTGTATAGAAATCATCTATATCATTATTAAATGTAATAGTAAATGTATTAGCATCAGCATTCTGAGTTACACTATACTCACTAGCATCTACTTTTACTGCTGCTCCTGTGGAATGATTGTATACCTGAACTGAATCTGTCACAAAAGTCTGAGTACTAGGTATGGTATCCGTAATAACTGGCGCTGTCATATGTAAACAGCTCTTATTTATCCTATATTTCCAAGTTATCTCATGAGTTGCCTTATTATACGCATCTCCAGTGTAATCACCATGGTCGTCGTTTTGACTATACCATTGATTACAAGTCTTTTCAAAATAACTAGGTGTAAAGCTTACCGTTGTATTATCAGTAGTATTATCCGGTACTCCGGTACCTGTTAAGCTAGCTGTATTGTTAAATGTCTTTTGTACATTATTTTGTATAGCTGAACTCTCTATACTAGTAGTAAATGTAATAGTCTTTCTAGTGGTTATAGCACCATCTCCAAAGCTATAGCTAATCTCTCTACTGCTTTCCTTATATGAAGCATTTACCGAATTCCCGTCTACTTTAAAAGTAGCCTCATCAAGAGCTAATCCTTCCGGCAAAACATCTGCAAACTTTACATTGCTTATCTCTTCTTCGTCAGGATTAATAATAACTGTCCAATCTATCTTGCCCGTACTATCGTTATAAGCACCACTTTTATCTATATAATTCATCTGTCTATATATAGTACCTTCATCCTTAGCACTAATTGGAACACCATCGCCCTTAAAAACAGCCTCATTTTTAACTGTACCACTTATAGAGCTATCGTCGGTTTTTTTAACTTCCACCACCAATGTTTGCTTAGTAGTGATATCTCCAAGCTTAACTGTATTGCCTGTTATATCTATGGCTTCACCATTAAGCTTTGCACTAACTATCTCGTACTCGCCACCTTTAGTAAAATCATCTACTATAGACGCATTATCTACTGTTTGTCCATTGTTATTAACCTCTATAGTCCAAGTTATAGTTTTACTCGAGGTATTATAGTTACCAGATTTCTTTATCCAGTCTGTAGTATACCATCTATTACCTGTAGCTTTATCTATATCTTCTGTACCATACTCATTAACTAAAGTGGCAGTGTTAGTGTATTCCTTATTTTCACCCTCATTAGCCAAAGCTTCATTATTAAGCTTAGTAGGTATATATAGGGTCTTTGCACTAGTTATATTTTCTTTGATATTAAATACAAATTCACCTGTCTTATCATTATAGGTATAGTCAGTTCCTTCATGTAATACCTTATCTCCAAACTTTACATCACCATCTATAACCTGATTGACTAGAGTATCTTTAATCTTCATACCCTCTGTCGATGTACTGCCACCTGGATTAACTACTATCTGCCATCCAAAATCTCTAGAATAATCTGCAGACTTTGATATATATGGATTAGATTTTCCTGGTTCTTCATTGTTAACCGTAATGGTTATCGGTGGTATATTAGGTATCTCTAAATCTATCTCAATCTTTTCATTATTAGCTACATTTTCAGCATTAAGATTACATCCTACATAGAAAAATCCTTCTACGTTAGACTTACCCTCTACTTTATCGGTAAATTCAATGACTACATAACCTGAAGTATCCACTGTAAATGTGGCTATAACAGCACCGGCAGAGTCCTTTAAATCATATGCCTTATCCGGATTAGCGAATTCACAATACTCAGTCGGAATATATGTATCTATAGTACTTCCTGCTGAATATGTCTGCTCTGAATTAGGTATCTTAAAATTGTACTCAATAGTAAAATTATCATTGCCACCTAATACTATCTCTCCATCAATCTTTGTATTATTCTTATCATACACATGAACTGATGTAACAAATTTATTAAGTCCACCCGCCTGTGCTGATGAATTATACCATATATCACCCGGTAATAATGTAACCAACATGACTGCACAAAGAATGCATACCATTATCCTTCTAAAAATATGTTTTCTTCCTATCATGCCCCTATTCCTCCTAAACTTTTAATATCCTTTATCTAATTTATAACTAAACAAATCATAGAACACTACATCATTATACTATAAAATGGATTATAAATATATATCGTAATAATTTCTTAATAATTTTATGCTTTTTCAAAAAAACAGCAGGAACTGTATTTATGTCAGTCCCCACTGCAATAGTCATTATTATTTTCTTAAACCTAACTTCTCTATTAAAGCTCTGTATCTTGCGATATCTTTATTCTTAAGGTATGCTAATAAGTTTCTTCTTTGACCTATCATCTTAAGAAGACCTCTCTTTGAATGATAATCCTTATCATGTACCTTAAAATGCTCTTGTAAATCAAGAATTCTTGCTGTTAATAATGCTACTTGAACCTCTGGAGAACCTGTATCATTCTCACAACGTCCATACTCTTTAATAATCTCTAGCTTTTGCTCTGTAGTAATCATATTACTAACCTCCTATAATTGTAATCGCCATATACTAGGTGTAGGTCGGAGTGTCCAGCACTGAGTATAGGCTAATATTAATAAACCTTAGTTATATTAACACATCACCTGTATCTTGTAAAGAAAATATATGGTTATTTGTAAAACTTTTTAATATTATCCAGTCTAGCTGACATATTCATAAAAACTGCATCTAATATAGTTATAGCCGTCATAGCTTCTACTACAACTACTGCTCTAGGTACAATAATAGGATCATGTCTACCCTTTATAGATACCTTTATATTTTCATCAGCTTTGTTAACTGTGTTTTGTTCTTTCAATATAGATGGGGTAGGTTTAAATCCGGCTCTTATAACTATATTACTTCCATCACTTATACCACCAAGTATACCTCCACTGTGATTAGTCTTCTTAGTTACCCTATTATCCTCCATCATAAATTCATCGTTATTATACGAGCCCAACGCTTTAGTAACCTCTATACCATCACCTATCTCAAAGGACTTTACTGCACCTATGGACATAATGGCTTTTCCTAGATTAGCATCTAATTTTTCAAACACAGGATCTCCTATGCCAGTCCTCATACCAGATACTATACATTCTACTACTCCGCCAACAGAATCATGATTTTTTAGCATCTCCACTACATATTCTCCTGCTTTATTGGCTGCCTCTTCATCTGGCATATAAAGTGAATTATTTAATATATTATCTCTACTAAACTTATTATAATCTATAGCTATATTTCCTATAGCTTTTGTATATGCCATTACTTCTATACCTAGCTCCTTTAACAGCTTAGCTGCTACAGCTCCAGCCGCCACTCTTCCAATAGTCTCTCTACCAGAAGAACGTCCACCACCTCTGTAATCTCTAAAACCATATTTCTCATCAAATGTAAAATCTGCATGCCCAGGTCTATAATAATTACTAATCTCACTATAATCAGCTGAATGTTGAGTATTATTATATACCTCCATAGATATAGGCGTACCTGTAGTTTTTCCCTCAAACACACCAGATAATATCTCTACCCTATCTTCTTCTTTTCTTGGTGTAGAATACACTGACTGACCCGGTTTTCTTCTATTCAAATACAACATTATATCTTCTTCATCTAGTTCAAGCCCAGCCGGACATCCATCTATAACTACTCCCACAGCCTTACCATGGGATTCTCCCCAAGTAGTTATTTTAAATATATTTCCTATTGTAGAACCTGCCATATATAATCTCCCTATTTACTATTTTTATTTCTTCTTATCTTAACAACTATACCTAGTATAACATATAAAAGAGGAATTACAAAAATAGATAATACAAATAATATCGCCTGATCTCTTGAGGTATATAAGCCTGTAGCATTATTTATCTTTGTACCACGCATCTCTATTTGTTCCTTTACACCGCATAGATAATCAAGTCCATTAACAAAAAAGTTACTATTATTGCCTCCTACCTGTTCATCTACCTCATCCATTAAAGCATCTGTAGAACCAAGTACTATCATGCTGCCTTCTTTTTCATTTTCTGATATAGCGGCAATTGAAAATGGTCCATCAATATCATTATCTGATTTTGTATCGATACTATCGTCCACCATCTCTATCTTAGAAAAAGCTGAATTACTGGTAGCTAAAAGACTAGTAACCTTATAATCTCCTACCTGCTTTAGGCTTAAGCCCTTACTTCTAAGCGTTAATACCTGATAATTGTTTTCCCTTAGTGAATCTGTTATATCTGACGCTTTAAGGGTTGGTAGGATATAGTAAGCTGTATCCTGAATATAACTATTCTCGTCACCTTCAACTACCACACCATCTACTACATTTATTCCATAATCTCCTAACAATCCATATAATTTATCTAAATATGTAGCTACTGGATTAATAATCACATAGACTTTACCACCAGTTTTAATATATTTATTCAGTTTATCTATATCTGTAGCAGCATAATCCTCTGTAGGTCCATTTATAACTAATATATCTGTAGTTTCTGGTACACTTTCTTCAGTATATAATGCAAGGTCAGACACCTGAAAGTTATCTCCTGATATATATTTACTTATATTAGAGGCAAAGGAGGCTTCACCGTGACCTGTAATGGTAGATATATTGTACACATTACCTGTGGTTACATTTAATAATGCAGTAGTGATTAACGGCTCAAAATCTATAACCTGATTAACAGTATAGCCACTTTGGTCAGTAGATATATAATCTGCTGAATCTACATATACCTCATGATCATCACATACAACTATTATACTACCTGCATTAGGCTCTATAGACGAATCTATGTAGGTAGAGGCAAAGGTAGGATTCTTAGTTAAATCCTTATACTCTATCTTTATATTTTTTGATATCTTCTTATACTTATTAAGTATCTCTTTGTAGCCCACATCGAAACTGTCTTCACTATCAAGTACATATAAGGTAACCTCTTCATCTATAGCCTCAACTATACTCTTTGTCTGATCAGATATGGTATATACATTATCTGAGGATAAATCAAATGTAATATTTAGATTATCTACTATTACATTTATCACTAGAAGAATAGCTATAAATCCTACCATAATAGATGAAGATATAAGGCTCTTCTTAGTATTTTTAACAAGATTCCATCTTCTTCTATTAATAACCTGTATAGTAAGAAAAATAAATATAGCTGTAATTGATATCATAAACACTATATTTTCCAAACTAAAAAGTCCACTACTAAATTGGTTGTTTCTCATTATTAAAGATAACCAATTAAACATATTAGGTATACCTGCCTCAAACCATGAGGACTTATATACATAAGCACCTACTAATAGAGCTGTACATATGACTCCTGATGCCAATGTGGATTTAATTTTTCTAGTGCTATAATAGAAAAATCCCATAATAGCCACAATAATCGTGCCCAACAATATAAAGGTTGATATCTTACTTGTAGGCAAATAATATGTAATATATCCACTTATATAGAACAAGATAAATATTATAAAGGTAATAAGACCTGCAACAACAGAATTATCTGTTAACGAAGATATAAACATTCCTATGGCCAATACAGCCGTTACAAATAATACATAGCCCACATAACCACTTATTATATTTCCTATAGGAAGGTCACCAAAAAATGTAATTAGTACTGGATATATAAATGTAGTTAATATACCTATTCCAAACAAGGTAAACGCTGCTAAATATTTTCCTAATACTACTTCTCTTACTGATACTGGTGAGGTATACAGTAGCTGGTCTGTTCTGTTTTTTCTATCTCCAGCAATAATTCGCATCGTAATCATAGGTGCAAATATAAGCGTTATCAATGTCATAATCGGTATTACATAAGCTGAAAAATCCGTTAGATAGCTGGCAACACAATATGCAAAGTAAAATACTCCTACACTTAGCATATAAAAAGCTAATACAAAATATGCAAGCATAGATGTAAAATAACTTTTTAATTCTCTTTTATATATAGCCCACATTATTCATCACCTCTTACGTCTTCCTCAGCTGCTTCCAACGCTTCTACGACTTCTTTAGTTTCTTCAGCCTCTTCATTTTCTTCAGTTAATTCTATAAATACATCCTCAAGACTCATCTTTTGATAATACACGCCATATACCATAAAACCTTTTGTATGTAGATAAGTAAGCATATCATCTCTTAGATCAGCCTTAGCTTTTGATGTAGCTACAACTTCATATAGATTATTTTCTTCACCATCATTAATTTGGTATTTATCTATATTCTTGCAATCTTCTATAGCCTTTTCTATCTTGTCTTTATTGCCCTTAATTATTATCTTTATGATTCTATCTTCTTTATTACTCTCTTTATTGATAATAGCCTTAGTAGTATCTATAGCTTTTACCTTACCATTGCTTAGTATAACTATATGATCACATAGCTCATTAATCTCTGATAGTATATGTGAACTTATAATTATCGTTTCTGTAGCTGATAGGTTTTTTATTAATTCACGCATATCCTTTGTCTGAGCCGGATCAAGTCCAACCATAGGCTCATCTAGAATAAGCACTGGCGGATTACCTATTAGAGCTGCTGCAATTCCTACTCTTTGCTGGTATCCCTTAGACAATTTCTTGATTACTCTATTTTCCACAGAAGCTATATTGGTTTTTTCCATAGCTTCATTAGCATAAGCCTTTTTATCACATTTTTTATATTTTAATTCGGCCACAAATTCAAGATACTCTCTAACTAGCATATCCTTATATAAAGGTGGCAGTTCTGGAAGATATCCTATCTGGGATTTTGCCTCAATAGGATTATTTTCTATATCATAATCTCCTATCTTTACGGTTCCATTAGTAGCTGCTATATATCCTGTCATTATATTCATAGTAGTAGATTTACCAGCTCCATTAGGTCCTAATAACCCTACTATCTGACCTTTATATGCTGAAAATGAGACTTCATTCAGAGCACAAGTGTCCCCATACATTTTTACCAAATTACTAACTTCTATCATGGGTAATAACCTCCTTATTATTTTGTGCATATATTACAACACTGCTAACAATTATACTATCTAAATAAGTCCATTTTGTGAACAATAATTATTCTCCTCTAACTTCTTTCCATAGACTATTATAGTACCCCTCTGTATTTTCACCTAAGTAATTAAATACCTCTTGGTTCTTAATAGTCTCTTCATCTGGAAATACTGTTTTATTATTCTGCAAGTCTTCATCTAGTAATGCCTTTACTGCATCATTTGGCGTAGAGTAAGTTATATATTCAAAATTCAGCTTGGCTATATCAGCTCTGCATAGAAAGTCAAGAAAAGCCTCTGCTCCTTCTTTGTTGTTACAGTTTTTAGGTATTACCCATGAATCTATCCATATATTAGAGCCCTCTTTAGGTACAACATATTCTAAATCTTCGTTATAATCCTGCGTATATAATGCTTCTCCCGAATATATAACTGCAAGGGCGGCATCGCCAGCTATCATCGCATCTCTAACCTCATCTATATAATACGCCTGTACTAATGGTTTTTGCGCTAACAGCTTCTCTTTAGCCTGTTCTAACTCAGTCTTATCGGTGGAATTAAGGGAATGTCCATCCGCCTTTAGAGCCACTGCAAATGCATCTCTTACACTTTTTTGCATTATAATACTTCCAGAATAGTCTTCATCCCATAATATCGACCAGCTATCTACAACATCCCCTTCATTGATCATAGTCTTATTATATAAGATGCCCACAGTACCCCACATATAGGGTATAGAATATTTATTTTCGGGATCAAATGCTTTAGAGGTCTCCATATATCTATCACCTATATTCTTAATATTAGGTACATTATCAAAATCAATCTCAGCTAGCATATCATTATCCACCATTTTTTGAATCATATAATCTGACGGACATATAAGATCATATTTTATAGCACCCGATTCTACCTTAGGATACATCTCTTCATTTGTCTCAAATTCATCATATACAACTGATATGCCAGTTTCCTTTTCAAATATCTCTATAACCGCTGGGTCTATATATTCACCCCAATTATATATTACTATTTCACCATTATCCTGCTTACTATTACCACAACCTACTAATAATCCTACCATCAAAGAACACGCTGCAACCAATGCAATTATTTTTCTCATCTATCTCCTCTATTTTTCTTTTTTGAACCTTTATTTATTACAAACAATAATATTAATACCACTAAAAACATAAGTGTAGACAAAGCATACATCTCTGGCTTTATGCCTTTTCTTATTTCTGCATATAGCTTTGTAGACAATGTATTTATAGCAGCGCCCTTTGTAAAGTGCGTTATAACAAAATCATCTAAAGACATTGTAAATGCCAACAAGAAACCTGTTAATATACCTGGTAGCAAATCTGGTAATACTACTTTAAAAAAAGCGTATAAAGGCGTTGCACCAAAATCTAAGGCTGCTTCATATACATGTTTATTAATCTGTTTTAGCTTAGGTAGTACATTCAATATTACATAAGGTATATTAAATGTAATATGAGATATAAGCACTGTAACAAACCCAAACTCTATAAAATCAGAAAGTCTTACAAATAAGAGCATAAGGGCAATACCTGTAACTATATCTGCATTTAACATAGGTATATTAGTCATACCTAATACTAGGGTTCTCCCCCTTTTTTTCATATTACTCATACCTATAGCTGCTATAGTTCCTATAATAGTGGCTATTACAGCCGATAAAACCGCCAACACTATAGTTGTCCAAAACGCACTAATAATCTGACTATTCTCCATTAACCGACTATACCATTTTAAGGTAAAACCACCCCACTTGGCAGCGGTTCTAGAATTATTAAAGGATAATACCACTAATGTACCTATAGGGGCATATAACAATATAACAATAAGAACTAAATATATCTTTTCAATAGTTTTCTTAAACATAGCCTAGTCCTCCCCATCATCAAATTTAGCCGTAAATGCCATACTAATAAATATAAATAGCATTAATACTAGAGATAAACCAGAGCCCAGATTCCAATTACTACCCTGTTTAAATTCTTGTTCAATTATATTTCCTATTAGATTAATCTTACCTCCACCTAATAAGTCTGATATAACAAAGGTTGTAAGAGCTGGTACAAATACCATAGTTATACCACTTACAATACCCGGAACAATAAGCGGCAATATAACTCTTCTAAATGTGTATAAATAATTAGCACCCAAATCACTGGCGGCATCTATAACATCCTTATCAATTTTGATTAGAGAATTATATATAGGCAACACCATAAACGGCAAGAAATTATATACCATACCTATTATTATGGCAGCAGGAGTATTTATTATATCTAATGCTGGCATATGTAATAATTCTAAAAATGTATTTATAGCACCATGTTTTGCTAGTAATGTCTTCCAAGCCATAGTTCTAAGCAGAAAGTTCATCCACATAGGTAATATAAATAACAATACTACTATACTATTTTGACTAGCACTCATTTTACTAAGTATATTAGCTAGGGGATAGGCTAATAGCAAACAAATTATTGTACTAACAAAGGATAACTTTAAGGCTTCTATCAATGCTTCATAATGAACCTTTTCTCCTATGGAGATTACATTTTCTATGGTAAATCCACCATTACTATTGGTAAATCCATAGTAAAATATCATAAACAGAGGAATAATTATAAAGCCTATAGCCCATACAATATATGGTGATGCAAGACTCTTTTTATTCATCCATCTTCACCGCCTCTTCATCATCAGACTCTGGTTTATTCATAATCTGAATATTAAATGGCACTACATATATACCTACTTCAGAACCTATCTCCTTCATAACTGTACTGTGAACAAGCCATTCAAATCCATTAGCCATAACTTCCATCTCGTAATGAACACCTTTAAAAACAACTGACTTAACAATACCCTTAATAATGCCTTTATCTACTTCTACTAATTCCACATCTTCAGGTCTAATAACTACATCTACCGGTTTATTATTTCCAAAGCCTACATCAACACAGTTAAAGTTTGTATCTAATATTTTAACCATCCTAGCCTCCACCATTACTCCATCAATTATATTACTATCTCCAATGAAATCTGCTACAAATGCATTTTGTGGCTCATTATATATATCCTCTGGTGTACCTATTTGTTGTATATATCCTTGATTCATAACTACAATAGTATCTGACATAGTAAGAGCTTCCTCTTGATCATGGGTAACATATACAAATGTAATACCAAGCTCATTTTTAAGTCTAATTAATTCATACTGCATATCCTGACGGAGCTTTAAATCAAGAGCTCCTAGTGGTTCATCTAGTAATAATACCTTAGGCTCATTAACTATAGCTCTGGCTATAGCTATACGCTGTTGCTGTCCCCCGCTTAGGCTATCTACCCTTCTATTTTCAAATCCATCCAGATTTACAAGTTTTAATGCGTACTTTATCTTATCATCTATATATGACTTAGATTTCTTCTTGATTTTTAATCCAAATGCTATATTTTCTGCTATAGACATATGCGTAAACAAAGCATACTTTTGAAATACAGTATTCAGATTTCTCATATTAGGTGGCACATTAGTTATATCCTCTCCATTAAATATAACCTGCCCACTATCAGGAGTCTCAAAGCCCCCCATAATCCTTAATGTCGTTGTCTTACCACAACCACTAGGTCCAAGTAAGGTTAAAAATTCATTCTCTTTAATATATAGATTAAGATCATCTATAACCATATTGCCATCAAAACTTTTTTTAATATTAACTAAATCAAATAATTTATCCAATTTACATTCTCCTATACATCAAAAATTTGGTGGTGTACTAACCCATACAATAGTTGCTCCATCCTTACTGTCACAAGATATAAAATGTTTTTTTTCTGCCTTATAGTAAAACGACTCGCCCCTCTTCGCTTTATATATCTTGGAACCTATATGTAACTTTATACTGCCCCTTAATACATATCCGAACTCCTCGCCCTCATGCGGATTATCTATATACGTAGATCCCCCCTGCTCTAAATTTAACATTATAGGTTCCATAGTGTTCTTCTGAGCATTAGGAATAATCCACGTTATAGTACTGTGCAGCTCCATATCTTCCTTTTCAAAATAATCTTCTTTTTTGAAAACTACCTGTTCATCTTCATCATCATTAAAGAACTCTTTTAAATCTGTTCCTAAACATTGTAATATATCTACTAAGGTAGCTATGGATGGAGATGTTAAATCATTCTCTATTTGAGATATAAATCCTTTAGACAGCTCTGCCCTATCCCCTAATTCTTCTTGGGTAAGGCCTTTACCAACTCTTAATTCTTTAATTTTTTTACCTATTTTCATTTACTCACCGCCTATTTAATATAGTATATACTAAATTTTTCAATTGGTTTTACATAATTAAACTGAAAGTTTAGTAAAGGTAAACTCAAAACATGCTAATTATACTATATAAGCACCAATTGTCAATATATTTTGACAAAATTATATAAGTAATTTATATAACTAACAGCTTGAACTAATAAACACTATAGGCTTACTTAAGCAGTACCCATTATACGGGTATATAAAAAGGACATATACTGCCAGTTTACTTAGAAACTAACATATATATCCCATAATTAGTCTATATTCTATTCTATAGCTTATTCGAAAATCAATTACACATCAAGCTACTATATATTCTCTAGTCTTCTTGAACTATATCTTGGACTTTACACACATTTATATCTTTTTTGTGAATATTATAGAAGCATAAAGCTCCCAGAATCATACCACCAATTATATTTCCTATGGTTATAGGTATAATAGCTTTAAAATAACCTGATAGGCTAAGACTAGCATGTATAGCTTCACTGCTTATCCCATATAACTCCTGTGCCTTACTAACATACTCTGCATTGTTACTTGCAAATAAGCCTGCTGGTATAAAATACATATCTGCTACGCAATGCTCAAAGCCACATATAACAAATGCCCATATAGGAAAAAATGTAGCAGCACATTTTCCTATAATATCATGCGAGGTAGTTCCCATAAGGATAGCTACACATACCAATATATTACACAACGTACCTGATACAATACATTGTATTACTGACAAATTTGTTTTACTCATAGCTACCTTTATCGTATATGCTCCAATTGCTCCATCTGATATATCCATATTCCCAGATAGAAAAACCAAAGCTGCTACTACCATAGCACCAACCATATTAGCAAAATATACTATAGCCAGATTTCTAATACATCTCTTCCAAGTTACATGTCCATCATACACTGCCATAGCGATCAGTATATTACCTGTAAATAATTCCCCGCCTATAAGCACTATCATTATAAGACCCACTGGAAATATAGCTCCAGCAATCATCTTACTTAATCCTACGTTATTTATTGTATGAGCAACTGTATTAGATGCTGCTCCTCCAAAAGCAATAAATGCTCCTGCCAAAAGACCTAATATCATCATCTTCATAACGCTTAAATTAGTCTTTTCAATTCCACCTCTAATATTTTTTTCTAAGGCTTCTAATGGTGTGTGATAACTCATAATTTATTTTTTCTCCTTCTTAGCTCTTGGGTGAGCTTTGTCATACACATCTTTAAGTCTCTTATTAGCATTATTAGCTAAATATATCTGAGTGGTCGATATATCGGAATGTCCCAACATCTCTTGCACCGCTTTTAAATCCGCTCCATTATTCACCAAATGCATAGCGAAGGAATGTCTAATCATATGTGGTGTAATGTCTTTATTAATTCCTGCCTTACTGGCATAGGACTTAATAATCTTCCAAAATCCCTGTCTAGTCATCTCTTTACCTTGCACATTAGTAAACAAATATTCTTCATCCTTACATAAGTAGCTTCTTGCATTATTCATATAATTAAGCAATGCATCCTTAGCTGCATTCTCGAAAGGAATAATTCTTGTCTTCTTACCAGAACTGCATTCAAGATAGTTCATATCAAAATTCACATCACTTACCTTAAGGGATATAAGCTCTGAAACTCTTATACCAGTAGCATAAAGTAATTCTAACATAGCCTTATCTCTTATCTCTTTGGGCGAATTCTCAGTAGGCTGTTCAAGCAGCCAATTTACCTCTTCTATCGTTAGTGTATCTGGCACTTTCTTTTGTATCTTAGGTGGCTTCAACTGTTCTGTAGGATCCTCTGATACAACACCTTGCTTTAGCATATATATGAAAAATGCCTTTATAGATGCAATACTTCTAGATACTGTAGCTGAAGACATACCCGCCTTTTCTAGATGTAGGACATAAGAACATAAACTAGTGCTATTAATATCACTAACCTTAATATCTCCACCCATATAAGTCTCTAATTTTAATAAGTCCCGCTTATAGGATGCCACTGTATTTGCACTAGATTTTTTAACTGTTTGTAGATAGTTTACGAACTTATCTATATCTGTTCTCATTTGTACGTCCCCTTCAAAAAGATACTGTATTTTACCATTATAATAACTAATTTACATAAAATCAAACAGTAAATTTTTATATATTTTTACATTTATCTTCTTTTTCAAGAAATTATACAAAATGGTGTGTTAAGTAATCTAATATGGTACTACATATTGAAAAAACTTTTTTAAAAAAATAGGCGAAAAATATGATTCTACGACACTTCCTAGTACTATCATAGCCAATCCTACTCCCACTCCAAAAAATATATATCTTCTTCGTTTTTTGGAGCTAGAATATATTAGGTGTAAATAATATCATATTAAACCAAATAAGAGCATACTGTTTTATACGTTTAACTAATACAGCTAGAAACAGTCTATTAAATTCCACATTATTCCATCTCATATAATTGTCAATAGCCATATATTCAATTATAGACTCATCATACCTACCATATATATTGACTATTAATGCTCCTACTGCTATGCCTACAAAAGCAGCTA
>CAZOUU010000010.1:14477-15546 GCA_964583045.1 uncultured Lachnospiraceae bacterium
ATAACTACCATCCCATATACCAACCCGTGTGGCAAAAAACTAATAGTAGCAAGTATAATACCTTTAATACCTAATCTTATAGTTTCAGCAGCCATTACGCCACCTAGCACCACTCCCACAATAAATATAAATACAATTAGGAATATATTAGGTGTAAATAATATCTTGCTCTTTATCTTATTCATAATTATCCTCATATTCATATATATATCAATTTCTGCAAATAGATTAATTGCAAAAACTGTCTTTATCTATGACCAGACTACATATCATAGCCATTCTTATATATGTATATGAAACATCCCTATTAAATATGTATATAATAATTTTACGGAGTAATGTTGATTAAAAAAGCGGAAATCTTTCAAACAATATGTTTTACTTGATTTCCGCTATTTTCATTAAAATAGTATTCGTCTACTTAGCGTAGTCTGTTACCCTGCTCTCACGTATTAAATTAACTTTAATCTGTCCTGGATATTCCAACTCATCTTCAATTTGTTTAGAAATATCTCTAGCTAATAATACCATGTCAGCATCTGATATCTGTTCGGGAACTACCATAATACGAATCTCTCTACCAGCCTGAATAGCAAAAGTCTTTTCAACGCCCTTAAATCCATTAGCAATATCTTCTAACTGTTTAAGTCTTGTTGTATATGTCTCTAGTGTTTCTCTTCTAGCACCTGGTCTAGCTGCTGAAATAGTATCAGCTGCTTGAACTATACATGCTATTAATGACTCTGGTTCTACATCGCCATGATGAGATTCAACTGCATTAATTATAATAGCTGATTCCTTGTATTTTCTACACAATTCAACACCAAGTTGAATATGAGAACCCTCCATCTCATGATCTACAGCTTTACCAATATCGTGTAATAAACCTGCTCTCTTAGCAGTTCTAATATCTACACCTATCTCTCCAGCTAGTAATCCGCAAAGCAATGAAACTTCTATAGAATGCTTAAGGGCATTTTGTCCATAACTAGTTCTAAATTTCATCTTTCCTAGTAATCTAACTAATTCTGGGTGAATACTATGTACACCAACTTCTAATGTAGCTGCT
>CAZOUU010000011.1:0-15231 GCA_964583045.1 uncultured Lachnospiraceae bacterium
CAATAGGTTCCTATGGTTAACGGAGATTTACACTGATGAAGTGTACTCCTAAGCGGAAGGCCGTGGGTTCGAATCCCGCTAGGTGCAGACTTTAAGGGGGTCAACATGAAACAAAAGAAAGCAAATCTATTAATTAGTTCGGTAGCTATAGTAGCTTCTATTATTGTTGTATTTTATTTAGCTGTTAATATGCCAACACATATTGAACTACTTATAGTGTTTTCACTTATTGCCTTAGCAGATACGTATTTCTTAGTTGATGGCATACTTAAAAAGGTTGACGACATTGCAAACCTTTCTATGGACAAGCAAACTGAGATTGCCAAAGTGGAAAAAGGTATTTATTCTGTTGCCAAACGTGAAGAGACAAATAGAGCAGAGGGCATAGAAGATTTACTAGCTGCTGTAGCAGAGTTAAAAACAGAGAATACCAGATTACAAGAAGCATTACTTGAGCAAGAGAAGTTATGTACTAAGATTCTTATGAAGAAGAATCAAGAAAATACTACTAAGATGGTTGGTAGCAGCGATCGTGTTGCAAAACTACTTGTTCAACTTACTAGTAACAATAAAGATATTTCGGAGGAAGCTTTGGAGATATTAAAGGATATGGACAAACAGCTAGGTGGCAATCCAGAAAATGTGGATATGTCTAATGTTATGGTTATGCCTCCAAGAGCTGAATAATATATGTAAAATAGGTGACCCATGAATTATATCGTATTAGATCTTGAATGGAATCAAGCTTCTTCTGTCCAATATGAGAATCCCAGAATACCTTTTGAGATTATTGAAATTGGTGCCATTAAACTTGATGAACAATTTAATATTATTGATGAATATTCTAGCATAATTAAACCTCGTCTATATAAGAAGCTACATTATAAGATTCGAGAGATGCTAAATTATGATGAAACCATTCTTAGAAAGGGACGTCCTTTTGATATGGTGTGTCGAGAATTTGTAAAATGGTGTGGTGAAGATTTTACCTTCTGTACCTGGGGCCCATTGGATTTGTATAACCTCCAGCAGAATATGGATTACTACTATTTAAAATCTTTACCCTATCCGCTTAAATTCTATAATATTCAAGATATATTTGCCAGCTTGCAGGAGGAAGAACATCCTTCCACCAAACTAGAAAAAGCTGTTACTTCTCTTGATATTGACATAGATAAATCCAAACCCTTTCATGCTGCTATAAATGATGCCAGATATTCTGCTTACGTCTTAGCAAAATTATCTATTCCTAATTTTGAAGACTTATACACTATAGACTATTATCATCATCCTGTAGATAAGGATAGCGAGATAAGATCCTATCATTCTAACTATACAGAGTACATATCCAGAGAATTTAATAATAAACGCTCTGTTATGGAAGACAAAGATATAACCACTCTTCGATGTTACAAATGTAAACGTAGATTATCTAAGAAGGTTAAATGGTTTGTTAGTACCCCTACTACTTCCTTATGCGCCGGAAGATGTTGGACACATGGTTTTGTATGTGGAAAAATTAAGTTCAAAAACTCAAATGAAGATAATGTGTTTGTAGTAAAGACTACCGAAGGAATAAGTAAAGACGCTTTTGAAAATATAAAAATTAGACAGGATGAACTAAGATTAAAGAGAAAACAAAAAAGAAATAATAAGAAACAGTCTACAGTGACTGCTGCTTCACAAAAATAGTTATATTCGATTGCAAAATCAATTTTTGCAAGTATTGTAGATAAAAAAAGAAAGATGAATTTCATCTTTCTTTTTTTATAGTGGAGATTTAGTTGCTGTTCCTGGTTTTCTAGGATATGTCTTTGGCGTATTCTTACCCTTTTTTATATACACAAAGCTTCTAGATATATCTGTATCAGGAATACTCATTTTCTCACATCTATCGTATTTACCTCCTAAGAGATGTATAGCATTCTTTGCATTAACTATCTCTTCTTTTACCTCTCCGGATTTGTAGGATATGAAATATCCACCTGGTTTCACATAAGGTATGCAGTATTCACTAAGCGCTGACAGATTAGCTACTGCTCTAGATACACATATATCAAAATGCTCTCTATACTTAGCGTCTCTTGCTCCCTCTTCTGCCCTATAATGAACTGCTTCTATATCACTTAATTCTAAGGCATCTATAATCTCTCGTAAAAATAATACTCTTTTATTAAGGGAATCTAATAATGTAACCTTAAGCTCAGGATACATAATCTTAAGTGGTATTCCTGGAAATCCTGCTCCTGTTCCCACATCTATCAAACTAATATTCGCTGATAAATCATAGTTTTTCCCTAACATAACACTATCTACAAAATGCTTATCTATAACCTGGTACAGCTCCGTTATAGCTGTTAGATTCATCACTTTATTCTTATCAATAAGCATATCATAATAGATTTTAAACTGCTTTAACTGATTATCACTTATATCCATATTAATTTTTGCCAATTTATCTCTTAGTCTATTCATATATCTCCCTGTTTTGATTATTTACTTTTCTTACTCTCTAGATATACTAACAATACACTTATATCTGCTGGTGATACACCTGATATTCTAGAGGCCTGTCCCATAGATAAAGGTTTCACCTGTTTTAACTTCTGGCGTGCCTCCTTACGAAGATTATATACATCATCATAATCTAAATCATCTGGTATACGTCTATTTTCTAACTTTTTAAAATGATCTACCTGTTGCTGTTGCCTTATAATATATCCTTCATACTTCAAGTTAATATCAATCTGCTCAATTATAGTAATATCTAAATTATCAACTCTATCCACATCTATAGGTGCTATCTTATTATAGGATAGCTCTGGTCTCTTAATTAATTCAGCTAGAGTAGCAGCTGTCTTAAGAGGAGTACTTCCTATATTCTCTAGAAACTCCTGAACCCTTCTATTAGCTCCTACTGAAGTATCCTTTAATCTAATAATCTCTCCATTAATAGCTTCTTGTTTTGCTAAGAATCCATTATATCTGTCATCATCTATTAGACCTATCTTATGACCTAATGGTGTTAATCTTATATCTGCATTATCCTGTCTAAGCAATAATCTATATTCTGATCTAGAGGTCATCATTCTATAAGGTTCTGCAGTCTCTTTAGTTACAAGATCATCTATTAATACTCCTATATAGCCTTGAGCTCTATCTATAACTATAGGCTCCCTGCCTAGTACACTTCGAGCTGCATTTATACCAGCCACTAGTCCTTGAGCTGCTGCTTCTTCATAACCAGAGCTTCCATTAAATTGTCCACCACTAAATAATCCCTTTACCTTCTTAAATTCTAAGGCCGCCGTAAGCTGAAGCGCATTAATACAATCATATTCTATAGCATACGCATTCTTTACTATCTTAGCATTTTCTAATCCCGGAACACTTCTATACATTTTATATTGCACATCCTCAGGAAGAGAACTAGACATACCACCTACATACATCTCGGTCGTATATTCACCTTCTGGCTCTATAAATACCTGATGTCTATCTTTATCTGCAAATTTAACTACTTTATCTTCGATAGATGGACAGTATCTAGGTCCTGTACCTTCTATCGCACCTGAAAATAATGGTGACCTGTCTATATTATCCATTATTATCTTATGGGTATCCTTATTCGTATAAGTTAACCAGCATGATATCTGATCTCTCTTTATATCTTCTTCCTTATTAGTAAATGAAAATGGAACTATTTTTTCATCGCCAAATTGTTCCTCCATCTTGCTAAAATCTATACTTCTCTTATCTATTCTAGCTGGAGTTCCTGTCTTAAATCTTCTTACCTCTATACCATTATCTATTAATGACTGTGATAAATGTGTTGCTGCCTGTAAACCATTTGGTCCAGTAGCATTAGACACATCACCATATATACATCTGGCCTTTAGATATGTACCTGTACATAGTACAACTGCCTTTGCAAAATATGTAGCACCTGAATATGTCTTAACACCCTTGATATATCCTTCCTCTACTATAATCTCACATACTTCGCCCTGTCTTACAGTAAGATTATCTGTTTGCTGTAAAGTCATTCTCATACTTCTAGAGTATTCTGCCTTATCTGCCTGTGCTCTAAGTGAATGTACTGCCGGTCCCTTTGAGCAGTTAATCATCTTAAATTGAATGTAGGTCTTATCTATATTCTTACCCATCTCTCCGCCTAGGGCATCTATTTCTCTAACCAAATGTCCTTTTGAACTTCCTCCTACATTTGGATTACAAGGCATCATTGCAATACTATCTACACTAACAGTAAATATTATTGTATTAAGTCCAAGTCTTGCTGCTGCTAAGGCTGCCTCACATCCGGCATGTCCAGCTCCTACTACAACTACGTCATATGACTCTTCTAAATTAGGCATCTTACTATCCTCCAGCTTCTACTTACCCATACAAAACTTACTAAAAATCTCATTAACTAAATCATCACCCATAGATTTTCCTATGATATATCCTAGCTCTTCATAACTATCCCTCAAATCTATAGAATAGAAATCTTCAGGCATATCATTATCTATACTAGCTAGAACATTATTAAGACTATCCCTACATTTCATTAATGCATCTTTATGTCTTATATTTGTAACATATATCTCATCATTATACGATATATCTCCATTAAAAAACATCCTTTTTAGTATATCATATAATTCTTCAAAACCATCCACATCTTTTGAAGATATATCCACTATATCTTTGTTAATTAAAGACTTTATCAACATTTTATCAACCACTACATCTAGGTCTGATTTATTAATGATTATTATCACATTCTTATCCTTTATTAAATCAATTATATGATAATCATTATCATCTAAGGGAACAGAACCATCCACTACATATAGAATTAAGTCTCCCATATCTATATTATTTTTAGCTTTATCCACACCTATTTTTTCCACTATATCTTCCGTAGTTCTAATACCTGCAGTGTCCACTATATTAATAGGTATTCCATTTATATTTATACTCTCTTCTAAGGTGTCTCTTGTAGTTCCAGCTATATCTGTAACTATAGCTCTATCCTCACCTAATAATACATTAAGAATAGATGATTTACCTGCATTGGGTTTACCAACTATAACTGTTTTAATTCCTTCTGTTAATATTCTTCCATTATTACTGCCTTCTATAAGAATATCTATGCTTCTAATTAAATCTTGAGCTATGTCCCTTAGCTTATCTCCATAGCCCTCTAGACTATAATGCTCTGGGTCATCCAATGCAGATTCTATATAGGACAAATTGTATAGTATAGTACTTCTATATTCATCTATCTTTTTAGATAACTGACCTTCTAGATGCTTAATAGATGATTTTGCTGCAAATTCTGTCTTAGCATTAATTAAATCTATAACAGATTCTGCCTGACTTAAATCTACTCTGCCATTTAAAAATGCTCTCTTTGTAAATTCACCTGGCTCGGCTATCCTAGCGCCAGCTTTTACTAATAATTCTAATATACTATTAATTACTATTCTTCCACCATGACAATCTATCTCTACTACATCTTCTCTAGTATAGGTACTAGGTGCTTTCATAACTAATACTATAACCTCATCTATGATTTCACCATCTGATACTATGTGACCATATGCTGCTTGATAAGAATCTAGTTTACTTACCGATTTTTTATTGTTTTTAGGTGTAAAAATGTTATCAACTATATCTATAGCATTATTACCGCTTACTCTTATAATACCTATTCCTGCATTACCTGTTCCTGATGCAATAGCAGCAATAGTGTCATTTAACATATCACTAATCATATATTCTCCTATACTACTTTTAGTAGAAAAAAGTCCTGTCATAGACAGGACTTTCATTACTAAAGACAAATCTGTCTTATCTTCTATTAGTAACTTTTTTTATCGTTTTTCTTTAAATATATTGTAATTCTTCTATGAGGATCTTCTCCCTCACTTCTAGTACTTACATACTTGTCATTTTGTAATGCAGAATGAATAATTCTTCTCTCATAAGGATTCATCTCTTCAAGAGTAATTGGCTTTCTAGTTCTCTTAACCTTAAAAGCTATATTTTTGGCAAGATTTTCTAAAGTATCTTTTCTTCTTGCTCTGTAATTCTCAGTATCTACTTTAACTCTTATATAAGAATCTGTCTCTTTATTAACATACAAACTAGTTAAATACTGTATGGCATCTAATGTTTGACCTCTCTTACCTATAAGAACTCCCATCTCTGAACCCTCAAAGTCAATATCCATTACATTATCTGCTTCATTATATTCTATAACAACATTTACTTCTAAATTCATAGCTTTAAATACTGTATTCAAATATTCTTTAGTCATATCAGATATATTATCTTTTCTCTTAGCTTTAATGACTGCTGGCTTTGTATTAATGAAACCTAATATACCATTACTTCCTTTTTCAACTACTTCATACTCTAATTCTGTACTTGCAACCCCAAGGGCTATAGAAGCTGCTATAACCGCATCTTCAACTGTTTTTCCCTTATACTCTATATAATCCATTACTTGTCTCCTCCTTTATCCTTATCTTCATAGTTACGCATAATATTTGCTTTTGAAGCTAAGCTACCTTTACTTGCGTTCATACTTGTACTATTGGCTGAGTCGTAATTACGAAGATTAGTACTCGATATCTTACTAATATATTCTCTCTTTTCTTCTTCAGTCATATTCCCGGCTGGCTTACCTGTGGCATTCTCCATCATCTTATCCATAAATGATTTCTTACCACCCTTCTTAGCTGCTTTCTTTTCTGCCTTTGCTACATTCTTAGCTATAATAGCTTCCATATCAGTATGATCATAGTAGAAATTAATAGCAACCTGAGTAATTACTGATATAAATGCTGACATTGCCCAATATATACCTACACCAGCTGGCATACTAACACATATAAACACTGACATAATAGGCATAATATATAGCATACTCTTCATCATACTAGAAGACATATCATTACCATCTGCAGATGGTTGTGAAGACTGCATAACCTTAGATGATAAAAAGTTAAATAATCCTGATGATAAAGGAATAATTAAAGCCCATGATAATTTCCATCCTGGAGCATCTAATATATTTATACCTAATATAAACTCATTAATCTTTTCTATATGTGGCATATTAGCTGATATGGCTGATACCACATCTGTATTAGAACTCATCGCTTCTTTAAATAAATTCCATTGACTTCCATTAAACTTATCAAATATATCTATTATGTGATTAGCTGTTATTGGATCAGCTTTTTCTAAAGCCTTTATTGCTATATTAGCTGTAGTAATTGAATTATCATTTACAAATGATGTAATAGTTCCACTATAGCCTTTAAGTCCCATAAAACTATTAGCTATAGGTTCATACATAGATTTTATACTGCCTACATAAGCAGGTATATTCTGTACTACTCTATATAATGCTATGATTATAGGAAACTGAATAAGTGTAGGAAGACATCCACTTGCCATACCTGTTCCATATTTTTTATAAACAGCTTGAATCTCTTCATTCTGTCTCATCATAGACTCTTGATCTTTTTTATCCTTATACTTCTTTTGTATCTTTTGTATCTCTGGCTGTATATATGAGTTAATCTTAGATGACTTTTGTTGCTTAACCGTTAATGGAAATAATATAATCTTAACTAATATAGTAAATATAATAATTATAAGTCCTAGATTAGCTACTCCTTCACCATTTGCAAATAGGTTATATAAGAACTCCAGCATTTTTCCGAAAACCCATGATATAGGTCCTAATAACATACCATCTTCAGCAGTTAATATCATTATAAATATTCCTCCTTATGGAACCGGATCATACCCTCCCTTTGAAAAAGGGTTGCACCTTAATATTCTCCACACAGTAAGTACGCTTCCTTTTATAGGTCCATACTTTGTTATAGCTTCTATAGCATACTGGGAACAAGTAGGGTAATATTTACATGTAGCCCTACCCTTAAGTGGAGATAAATATTTTCTATAAAATTTTATTAAATTTATAAAAACCTGTCCTATAATATTCAATGTAACACCATCTCATAATCTAATTAATGTGATGTAACGAAACTAAGTGCATAAATGCACTACTAATATCTAAGTATTTTCTATCCTTTGAACTATTTCTGGCAATCACTACAATATCAAATCCCTTAATTATATCATCTTTATTAAGTCTGTAGCTTTCTCTAATTAATCTAGTAACTCTATGTCTAACAACACTATTACCAACTTTTTTACTAACAGATATACCTAATCTATTACAATCCATATTATTTTTTAACACATACATAACTAAATATCTATTAGCATATGATTTACCATTGTTATAGACATTTCCAAATTCTCTACTATTTTTTAAAGATACAATATTTTTCAATATAATCACCATTCATTTTGCTAGAGAGAAGAAAAGGTCACAAAACTGCGACCTATGCTGATAATTGCTTTCTTCCTTTTGCTCTTCTTGCAGCTAATACTTTTCTACCATTAGAAGTAATCATTCTATTTCTGAAACCATGAACCTTTGCTCTTGATCTCTTTTTTGGTTGAAATGTCATCTTCATGCCGATACACCTCCTTTGAACTTAATAGTTAATATATATATATTAAACTATAAATTAATATCTGTTTAAAAAAACATCACTCCTATTATATTTAAAAAGTACCTATACGTCAAGCAATATCTTTACTTTTTTAACTTTGTAGTTATTTACAACAAATTATGTTTACTTAACATAATGTTATCCACATAATGTGTATAATTTGTTGGTAACTATGTTATTTTTATGTTTATTTATCTACTTTGTCTCATATTTTCGCATTATTTTAAATTGTTTATAATTTTGATAACTTAAAATACATAGTTTTATAATTACATTATGTTTACTAATTTTACATTTTCATTATATTCCTTACAAACTATTTTTTATCAAAAAAGAGGCTCTTTTTAACGGAATTATAGTGATTTTATTCTATTGCGATTAAATCAGTTTTAGTGTATTATATATAGTGTATGTCTTTATTATAATAGCACTAACAGAATGGAGTGGTACTAGCACGATGAAAGAAAAAATAGAAGAAAAATGGGACGAGATACTTAATCTACTAGAAGTTGAATATGAAGTTTCTCCTATATTCATTAAGACCTGGTTAAAAGTTTTAAAAATATATGAAATTAAAGATAATACTATAATTTTTCTTATGGATGAAAAGCTTGGTAAACAAGGCGTTATCTTCGTAAAAGACAGACTCTTTGATATATTTTTAAGAGATTGTATTAATGAGATATTTGGTACTAGCTATGAGATAGATATTATAGTTAATCCATCTACTGATATTAAGACATCCAATAATTATATATCATCAGCTGAAGCTATTAAAGCTAATGAAAGTAATCTTAATCCAAAATATACATTTGATACTTTTATTATAGGTGATAGTAATAGACATGCTCATGCTACATGTGTTGCTATAGCAGAAGCACCTGCTTCATCATATAATCCATTATTTATATATGGTGGTGCTGGTCTTGGAAAGACTCATCTTATGCAGGCAGTAGCTCATCAGATACTTAAAAATAATCCTAATTCAAAGGTTTTATATGTACCTTCAGAAGTATTTACTAATGAAGTTATAGAATCTATAAAACATAATAAGAATGAAGAATTTAGAGAAAAATATCGTAACCTAGATGTACTTCTTATAGATGATATACAGTTTATTATAGGTAAAGATAGTACTCAGAATGAATTTTTTAATACTTTTAATATTTTATATAATTCAAATAAACAGATTATTATATCTTCTGATAAGCCTCCAAAAGATATGAAGACCTTAGAAGAGAGAATACGTTCTAGATTGGAGTGGGGAGTTCCAGTAGATATACAATCTCCTGATTATGAAACACGTATGGCTATACTTCGTAATAAAGCGGAACTAGATAATATTAATGTTCCTGACGAAGTTCTTCAATACATAGCTAATAACATAGTCTCTAATGTAAGAGAACTAGAAGGTGCCCTTAATAAGATAAGTGTATATTCCAAGCTTGGCAATGAGCAAATTAATAAGGATATGGCTGAAGACATACTTAAGGATTTAGTTTCTTCTAATATAATAAGAGAGATTACTCCAGAGCTTATAGTTAATACTGTAGCAGAACATCTTAATATATCCTATGATGACATTATGTCTAAAAAACGTAGTAAGGATATAGCTACTGCTAGACAGATTGCTATGTATCTATGTAGAAAGCTTACAGACAAATCCTTAGATCTTATAGGTGAAGCTGTAGGTGGAAGAGATCACTCCACAGTTATAACTGGAATTAAGAAGATAGAAAACCTTATAAAGGTTAATTCTTCATTAGCTAATAATATAGAAGTAATTAAGAAAAAGATTAATCCATAATATTATGTTTATAAGTTGTTAGTTAATATATTTTAAGTTGTTATATTTATGTTTATAATGATTAATTTCTAATTATTTACATATTTAAGATTGTTTATAATTAACCATTTAATAACAAGTTTAATTATCTGTTTTAACAATTTAACAATTTAAAATTTATATATTTTATAAGGGTTAAGAGTAGTTATACACTTACAAACACCCCCTACTACTATTATTACTATAATAATTATATATTTTATATATTTTTTAGCACCTGAAAGGAGTTATTAACAAAATGAAAATTTCATGTTTAAAGAACAATTTAGTAAATGGTATTAACATAGTTATGAAAGCTGTATCTAATAAGTCTACTCTACCTATACTTGAGTGTATATTAGTAGAAGCAGCTGAAGGTAGAATTAAATTAACTGCTAATGATATGGAGCTTGGTATAGAGACATATGTGGATGGTACTATTAAAGAGAATGGAAAGATAGCTATAGAAGCTAAATTATTTTCAGATATAATTAAGAGATTACCAGATAGTGAAGTATCCATAGATAGTTCTAACGATAGTGGTAAAGCTCTTATTAGATGTGAAAAGTCTAAGTTTGATATATTAGTAAAGAGTGGAGAAGATTTTTCTTATCTTCCTGAGGTAGAGAAAAATAAGAAAATCACTTTATCTCAATTTACACTAAAAGAAGTTATTAGACAGACTATATTTTCTATATCTGATAATGAGAGTAATAAGCTTATGTCTGGTGAGTTATTTCAAGTAGAGAATAATAAATTAAAGGTAGCTTCTCTAGATGGACATAGAATATCTATTAGAAATGTATTTCTTAAAGAATCAAATGATGATATAAAGGTAGTTGTTCCAGGTAAATCTTTAGCTGATGTGAATAAAATACTTACTGGTGGAATAGAGGATGATATAAATATATATTTTACTGATAAGCATGTATTATTTGAGTTTGATGATACTAAGATAGTTTCTAGATTATTAGAGGGTGAATATTATAAGATTGACCAGATGTTATCTACTGATTATGAGACTAAGATAGATATTAATAAAAAAGAATTATTAGATTGTATAGATAGAGCTTCTCTACTTATTAAGGAGTCTGATAAGAAGCCTATTATTATAAATGTAAAAGAACAAAGTTTATATCTTAAGATAGATTCTATTATGGGTTCTATGGATGAGGATATAGATATATTAAAAGAAGGTAAAGATATAATTATAGGATTTAATCCTAGATTTATAATGGATGCACTTAAGGTTATAGATGATGAAACCATAAGTATATATTTAGTTAATTCCAAATCTCCTTGTTTCATAAGAGATGAAAATAATAGTTATATTTACTTAATATTACCTGTAAATATAAGCAGTGCATCTTAAGAAGGGATATATAATGGAGATTATTAAATTAAGAGAAGAATATATTAAGCTTGGACAGGCTTTAAAAGCAGCAGGATTTGTAGAATCAGGAGTTATGGCTAAGGATGTTATAGCTGATGGTTTAGTTATGGTGGATAATGAAGTAGAGACCAGAAGAGGTCGTAAATTATATGATGGTATGATAGTTAGTTATGATAATGAAACTATTAAAATAGAAAAATAGTTGGTGAAACTATGTATATTAAGACATTAGAACTTAGTAATTATAGAAATTACAATAATTTGCATATAGAGTTTGAAGAGGGTACCACTATACTATATGGAAATAATGCACAGGGTAAGACTAATATATTAGAGGCCTTATATTTATCTGCTACTACTAAGTCACATAGAGGTAGTAAGGATAAAGAGATTATAAAATTTGATGAGGATGAAGCTCATATAAAGGTTATAGTTCACAAGCATGAAATAGAGCATAAGATAGATATGCATCTTAAAAAAGATAAGAGTAAGGGTGTAGCTATAGATGGACTTAGAATTAAGAAAAGTGGTGAGCTATTTGGTATACTCAATATAGTATTTTTCTCACCAGAGGATTTAAATATTATAAAAAATAGTCCTAATGTTAGAAGAAAATTTATGGATTTAGAATTATGTCAGATAGATAAGATATATTATCATGATTATTTAAATTATAATAAGGTTTTGCAACAACGTAACAATTTATTAAAGAGAATATATTACAAACCAGATATGTTGGACACTTTAGATATATGGAATGATAAGATAGTAGAATATGGTTCACACATAATTAAAAGACGACAGAATTTTATAGATATGATTAATGATATAATTGTGGATATTCATTCTAAACTTACAGGTGGTTTGGAAAATATAAAAGTTGTTTATAATTATAATGTAAGTGTAGACGATTATATGGATAGTCTAAAGGATAAGCAAAATACAGATTTAAAGTATAAGACTACACAGGTTGGACCTCATAGAGATGATATTACATTTTATATAAATGATATAGATGTAAAAAAATATGGTTCGCAAGGGCAACAAAGAACAGCAGCTTTGTCTCTTAAATTAGCAGAGATAGAACTAGTTAAGATGGTTATAAAAGAAAATCCAGTATTATTGTTAGATGATGTTATGTCAGAATTAGATAGTAATAGAAAGATGTATTTATTAGATAGTATTAAAGATATACAGACCATTATAACTTGTACAGGTTATGATGATTTTATACAGAGTAGATTGTTGATAAATAAGATATATAGAGTAATTGATGGAAGTGTAAGCGACCAGCAAAACAAGGAGGAAATATAATGGATAACGCATATGGTGCTGAGCAAATTCAGATACTAGAAGGATTAGAGGCTGTTAGAAAGAGACCTGGTATGTATATAGGTAGTACTTCTGAGAGAGGTCTTCATCATTTAGTATATGAGATTGTTGATAATGCAGTAGATGAGGCTTTGGCAGGATATTGTAAGAATATAAATGTTACTATTAACAAAGACAATTCTATTACTGTAATAGATGATGGTAGAGGTATACCTATAGGTATGCATGAGAAAGCCGGCATTCCTGCAGTTGAAGTTGTATTTACTATATTACATGCTGGTGGTAAATTTGGAGGTGGAGGATACAAGGTATCTGGTGGTTTACATGGAGTTGGTGCTTCGGTTGTTAATGCCTTATCTACATGGCTTGAGGTAGAGATACATAAAGATGGAAAAGCATACAAGCAAAGATATGAAAAAGGTAAAGCAGTATCTCCTTTGAAAGAAATAGGAGATAGTAATCATAATGGTACAAAGGTGTCATTTATGCCAGATCCTACTATATTCAAAGAGACTAAAGTGTATGATTATGATACTCTAAGAAGCAGACTTAGAGAGATGGCTTTTCTTACCAAAGGATTAAAAATTACTTTAGCTGATGATAGAGAAGATCCAGCAAAGGTTAGAGATTTTCACTATGAAGGTGGTATAAAGGAATTTGTTCAATATATTAATAGACATAAGGATCCTCTATATGGTCCAGTTATATATTGTGAAGGTGAGAGAGATGGAGTACTTGTAGAAGTAGCTATGCAGCATAATGATTCATATTTAGATACTACTTATAGCTTTGTTAACAATATAACTACTCCAGAGGGTGGTACACATTTAACAGGTTTTAAGAGTGCTCTTACTAAGGTATTTAACGATTATGCAAGAACTAACAAGCTATTAAAAGAAAAGGAAGATAATTTATCGGGTGATGATTTAAGAGAAGGACTTGCTGCTATTATAAGTGTTAAGATAGGTGATCCTCAGTTTGAAGGTCAGACTAAACAAAAGCTAGGTAACAGTGAAGCAAGAGGTGCAGTAGAGGGTATAGTAACTGAGCAGCTGACTTACTTTTTAGAGCAGAATCCTCAAGTATCTAAGATTATAGTTAATAAAGCATTAGTTGCTCAAAGAGCTAGAGTAGCAGCTAGAAAAGCAAGAGATGTAGAGAGAAAGAGTACACTTGATAGTGGATTAGCACTTCCTGGTAAGCTTGCAGATTGCTCTGACAAAAATCCAGAAAATTGTGAAATATATATCGTAGAGGGAGATTCAGCCGGTGGTTCTGCAAAGACTGCTAGAAATAGAGCAACACAGGCTATACTTCCACTTAGAGGTAAGATACTTAATGTAGAAAAGGCTAGAATAGATAGGATATTAGGTAATGCAGAGATAAAGACTATGATTACAGCATTTGGTACAGGTATTTATGAGAATTTTGATATATCAAAGCTTAGATATCACAAGATAATTATTATGACCGATGCTGATGTAGATGGAGCTCATATAGATACATTATTGCTTACATTTTTCTATAGATTTATGCCTGAACTAATAAAAGAGGGATATGTATATTTAGCTCAACCACCTCTATATAAATTAGAGAAAAACAAGAAATCTTGGTATGCATATAGTGATGAAGAACTTGCTAAGATATTAGATGAGCAGGGAAGAGACCAAAATAATAAGATACAACGTTATAAAGGTCTAGGTGAGATGGATGCAGAACAATTGTGGGATACAACTATGGATCCTGAAAAGAGAATACTATTAAAGATAGTTATGGATCCTGAGAGAGAAGCAGAGATTGATTTAACATTTAACACCTTAATGGGAGATAAAGTAGAACCAAGAAGAGAATTTATAGAGGAAAATGCAAGATACGTTAAGAATCTTGATATTTAGGAGGTTATAAAATGAGCGATAGCGATATTTTTGATAAAGTTCATGAGAGAGATTTAAAAAAGACCATGGAAAGGTCTTACATAGATTATGCCATGAGTGTTATAGCAGCTAGAGCATTACCAGATGTAAGAGATGGACTTAAACCAGTTCAAAGAAGAATATTACATTCTATGA
>CAZOUU010000012.1:0-10406 GCA_964583045.1 uncultured Lachnospiraceae bacterium
TCTTAAGTCCACGAGATATTTCCGAAATCTGCTGTTGTCTGGAATCAACTCTAGGATTACCATCCATAAGCTGCAGATAATCTATAATAACTAGTCCTATATCTTGTTCTTCCTTTAATTTTCTACATTTAGAACGAAGTGCACCAAGAGAAAGCCCTGAAGGATCTTCTATAATAAGGTTGGTAGAGCCTATAACCTCAGCACTATCTAGTACCATATCCAGCTCTGCACCTACTAGCTCACCTGTAGTCATAGCCTTAGTATTTACCATAGAATCCATAGCCATCAGTCTGGATACTAATTGATGACTAGGCATCTCTAGACTAAAAAACGCACATGGCAGATTCTTCTTAACCGCTACATAATGAGCTATATTTAGAACAAAGGCAGTCTTACCCATAGCCGGTCTGGCTGCCACTAGTATAAGCTGAGAACCCTTCATACCTGTAAGCGCATCATCCAAATCCACAAAGCCTGTAGGCACACCTATAACTTTGCCCTTTGTCTTGGCAGCTTCATCCATCCTATCTAATACATCAACTACTAAATCCTGTATAGGTACATAACCCTTACTAGTGTTTCTTGTTCTAGCTAACTCCTGTATATCATCCTCTACAGCCTCTAACAATTCATCTACCTTATCCTGATCTGTATATGCAGACTTAGATATCTTCTCAGATAATTTAATTATCTGTCTCATAGTAGATCTATCCTTGACTATCTGCGCATATTGCTTTACATTAGCCGAGGTAGGCACTGCCATAATTATATCTTTTATGTAATTAGTATCGCTAACCACATCCGGTATATTCTTAGCACGCAATCTATCACTTAAGGTAATTAAATCTACAGCCTTGCCTTCATGGTTTAGCTCTACCATATTTTCATATAGTACACCATAGCGGTTATTGTAGAAATCATCCTTGGTTAACATATCAGCTACTTCTTCTATAGCCGCCTCATCTATAAGCATAGAACCTACGACCGATTGCTCTGCCATATCATTATATGGTTGTTCTCTCTTTATTGCTGCTTCATCCATTATTATTCCCCTGTAACTACTACTTTCAAATTAGCACTTACCTTTGTGTGCAATTTAATAACTACCGTATGAGTACCCACCTGCTTGATACCCTCTTTTAGCTGAATCTTCTTTTTATCTACCTCATATCCCATCTGGCTCTTAACTGCCTCGCCTATCTCTTTGGAAGAAATGGAACCAAATATCTTACCACCTTCTCCTACTTTAATAGGTAATGTAATCTCACCAGCTTCTATCTTAGCTGCTAAAGCCTTAGCAGCTTCTAAATTCTCTTCGGCCACTTTAGCATCATGCTGTTTCTGTAATTTAATCTCATTTAAGTTCTTTGGCGTAGCCTCTATACCTAATTTCTTAGGCAATATAAAATTTCTAGCATATCCATCATTAACCTTTACTATCTGTCCCTTTTTGCCTAAAGCTTTAACATCCTGTAATAATATAACTTCCATCTTATATATCTCCTTCCGCAGTCATAGTTGTAAGTATATCCTCTAAAGTATTCATAACTTCTTCTATAGAAGAATCCTGTATCTGTGCTCCCGCTATATTAGCGTGACCACCACCACCTAATCTCTCCATAATAATCTGTACATTTACATCATCTATGGCTCTAGCACTTATATAAACTGTATTATCCACACGAGTAAATACAAATGAAGCCCTTACTCCTTCTACTCCTAGTAGCTCGTTAGCTACCTTAGCCACTAGAACTGTAGGACTATCTACTCCGTCAGAATCTAATACTGACATAACAAAACAATCCATAAACATAGTTGCCTTACTTATACACTCAGCCCTTAATCTATTAGCTTCCATATCTACTCTAAACATCTTACGAACTCTTACTACATCCGCACCACTTCTACGTAGATATGAAGCTGCCTCAAAGGTTCTAACACCTGTCTTAGTAACAAAGTTATCTGTATCCACCAATATACCAGAATACATAGCATCTGCCTCTATAGGTCTTAGCTTCGGACTATCTACTACATACTGTAATATCTCGGCAACCATCTCACAAGCCGATGATGCATTAAGCTCTACATAAGATAATATAGCATTATCTATAGTTTCATTAGTCTGTCTATGATGATCTATAACTACTATGGACTTAGTAAGTCCCAGCAATTCTTCACATTCTGTATAATTTCTTCTATTTACATCAACTACTACCAATAATGTATTACTATCCATTGCTTCTATAGCCTGGTCGCTGGTGTAGAAAAAATCGTCTCCATATAAACTGTTACCTATGAAATTATTAATAACTGGCCTTATAGAAATGGTAGCTTCATTAATAACTATATGTGTCTTCTTATTCATAGATGCTGCCAATCGATATATACCTATAGCCGCTCCTAGGGAATCTACATCCGGAAGCTTATGTCCCATAATAATAACCTTTTCCTTAGACTCCATTAATTCACGCAACGCATGAGCCTTAACTCTAGCTTTAACCCTGGTACTCTTTTCCATACCCTGAGTCTTACCACCATAGTAAAATATCTTCTCGCCCATCTTAACTACGGCTTGGTCTCCGCCTCTTCCAAGAGCCAAATCCATAGCTGCTCTAGCATAATCATAACAATCATCAAAACACTCTGTCTCTGCACCTACACCAATACTTAAGGTAACTGATATCTCATTACCTATATTTATTCCTCTTACTTCGTCTAATATAGAAAACTTAGTAGTCTGCAATTGTGTTAAACTCTTTTGCTGGAATACAAATAAATATTTGTCCTTCTCAAGCTTCTTAACAATCGCATCTATATTCTGCATATACTTATTAACTTTTCTATCTATAAGTGCCGTAAGAAGAGAACGCCTTACATCCTCTAAACATTCTAGCGCCTCATCATAGTTGTCTATATATAGCAAACCACATACAAGTCTTTGTTCTCTATTGGCCACAATATATTTCTGCAATTCTGTCTCATCATACAAATATACTGCTATAATTAAATCATTAGGATCTATCTCCTCTACATCTTCATCTGTAAGATCCAGCCTGGCATTAACTCTTTTCATCTGCACCCTATAGCTACTATCATCATAAGTAAGATTAATACTATTACTTTCCTCATCTACAGGCAATAATTCTCTAGTTATATCTGGGAATATCTGAGTAATATTTCTCTTTGCTCTAAACACTCTCTGACCACCTATAGCCGCATAAAATGCTTTGTTACCCCATAATAATTTTCCATCTATATCCATAATGGCATATGGTACATCTAATTCCTTAAGAAGCTCTTTTTGTATCTTTCCATGCTCAAAAGCAAATCCTATAAGAGCTGTCATAATATTAGGTTTATAGTGCAAATATACCAATATAACAATCAACAAATAAACCACCAAACCTATAGATACTACTATACCCGAGGTGGTATCTATTATATATACGGCACCATTAATAATCACTAGTGCAATAAATAGTATGTAGGGTATACGCAAATACTTTTCTATCTCCCTTTTTAGCATTACCTTTTCATTCATCTTGGTTCTCCTATATATAAAATATGCCTATAAACTGTCTCATAACAATAGATATTTGTATTGTACCACATTCATATACATTTTCAAACAATAATTAAATATCAGATATGCAAAAAAACACCAGCAGACTTATCTATATCTACTAGTGGAGCTTAGACCAGTCAATACAAAAAAGATACTGCCTCGTAAAATACAAAACAGTACCTTTCATATTAAAAGTAATACCACCAATTTATAGCATTGTGTCTGCTCTTTTTAATTGACTACATTATTTCTAGGTGTACCCTTTAGATATTCTTCTATATTAATACATATCTCCGCTAGGCAACGTCTTCTGGCTTCCACACTGCCCCAGGCTATATGCGGTGTTAATATAACATTTTCCATAGTCTTTAACTTAAATAGAGGGCTATTAATAGGAAATGGTTCCTTTGAAAATACATCTATTCCTGCTCCTGCTATATCTCCCGCCAATAAAGCTTCTACCAAATCCGCTTCACATACCACGGCACCTCTTGCTACATTAATTAATATAGCACTGGATTTCATCTTCTTAAAAGCCTCTCGGGTAAATAGATTCTGCGTCTTTTCATTTAGCGGACAATGTAAAGATATATAGTCACAAGTAGTAAGCAAGGTATGAAAATCCACAGCCTCATAAGGCACATCATAGGTCTTTCCAGAAGCTGAGTAATACACCACCTCGGCTCCAAAGGCTTTGGCTATATCTGCCGTCTGCCTGCCTATATTTCCCATACCCACTATACCATAGCACTTACCACTTATTTCCTTAAATGGTTTATCTATATAAGTAAAGGATATAGCCTCTGAGTATTTACCACTCTTTACATAACTATCATAATAACTAAGATGCTCAATGATATGAAGCAACATGGCAAATGTATGCTGCGCCACTATAGGTGTGGAATAGCCAATTACATTTGAAGCCACTACACCATGAGCCTTACAGGCTGGTATATCTATGTTATTAAACCCGGTAGCTGTAAGACATACTAGCTTAAGCTTCGGTGCTCCTTGTAATACCTTCTCATCTATAACTGTTTTATTAATAATAGCTATGTCAGCATCTGCTAGTCTATCCACTACTTGATCTTCAGTGGTTCCATCGTACTCCACTAGCTCACCATATTTTCTAAAGCAGTCAAAACTTATGTCTCTACCTACTGAACCTACCTCTAACGCTACTATTTTCATATATTACTCTTCTTCTTTTGCAAGATTTAATCTGCTCATTAATTCTTCACGCTCTGCCTCGTGACCTGGCTTACCAAGTAATGCAAACATATTCTTCTTGTAGCTCTCAACACCTGGTTGGTTAAATGGATTGATACCTAATACATAACCACTCATACCACAAGCGAACTCGAAGAAATAGAATAATTCTCCTAATGTGAATTCGTTGATATTTGGTACTGTAATCATTAAGTTAGGAATATCTCCATCTACGTGAGCAAGAACGGTTCCATACATAGCATTCTTGTTAATGTAGCTTACTGTCTTACCTGCTAAGTAATTAAGACCATCTAAGTCTTCTTCCTCAGCCTCTATAACTACCTTACATTTTGATACCTTTACATTAATAACTGTCTCAAAATGAGATTTTCTACCATCTTGAATGTATTGACCTAATGAATGTAGGTCTGTAGTAAAGTCAACTGATGTAGGGAAAATACCCTTACCATCTTTACCTTCACTTTCTCCGAATAACTGTTTCCACCATTCAGCTACATAGTGGATAGCTGGAGAGTAGTTAGCTAATATCTCTGTTCCTCTACCTTTTCTAAGTAATACATTACGAACTGCTACATATTTCATAGCATCATTATCATCAAAATCAGCATTTAAATATTTCTCTCTAGCTGATGCAGCACCTTCCATAAGAACCTTTATATCAGCACCACTAACTGCGATAGGTAATAGACCAACTGCTGTTAATACTGAGAAACGACCACCGATGTCATCTGGAACTACGAAAGTCTCGTAACCCTCTACATCTGCTAAGTGCTTAAGTGCACCCTTCTCTTTATCAGTTGTTGCATATATTCTCTTAGCTGCTTCTGCTTTACCATACTTATCAATAAGCATCTTCTTAAATATTCTAAATGCGATAGCTGGCTCTGTTGTAGTTCCTGACTTAGATATAACATTTACAGAGAAATCTCTATCTCCCACTACATCTAATAAGTGCTCTAAGTAAGTACTACTTATACTGTTACCTGCATAATATATCTCAGGAGTCTTACGGATACTCTTATCTACTACATTGTAAAAACTATGTCTTAGTGCTTCTATAGCTGCTCTTGCACCTAAATATGAACCACCTATACCAATAACGATTAAAACCTCTGAATCACTTTGTATCTTCTTAGCTGCTTCTTGAATTCTAGCGAACTCATCCTTGTCATAGTTAACTGGAAGATCAATCCATCCTAAAAATTCGTTACCTTCACCTGTTCTCTCAAGTAATGTCTTCTTAGCTTGCTCTACCTTAGCTTGCATCTCAAGCATTTCTCTGTTAGAAAACATAAAAGTTGCATTACTATAATCAAAACTAATGCTCTTATCCATCTTATATCTCTCCTCTTGTATTATATTATCTTCCTAATAAATCCAATCTTCATTCTATCAAAATAAAATAGGAATATCAATATAAAATTTGCCGTATTTTGCCCATTATTCCGTTAATTTGTCTAAAGCTTCAAACTTATAGCCTTGTTTTTCCAAATTTGTTAATATATCATCTAGCGCTTGTTCATTAGCTGTAGATATATTATGTAGTAATGGAACTGCTCCATTGTGGTAATATTTGTTAAAATGTTCCACTACATGTTCCTTGCTTGGTTGATTATTTACATCATAATCCATATATGCCATGGACCAAAATATAGTTTTATAACCTAGATCCTTGGTTAGCTGCAGGGTTCTCTCACTATACTCTCCCTTGGGCGGTCTAAAATACATATCCATATCATACCCGGTTGCCTCTTTCATATAAGCTGCACAGCCTGTCACCTCTTCTAGAGATTTATCTATTCCCACCTCTGGCATACACACATGATATATAGTATGATTGCCAACAATGTGACCTTCCTCCTTCATACGTTTCACCAAATCCAGATTATCCCTTATATAAGTCTGGGTAACAAAGAATGCTGCTGGTGCCTTGTGCTTTTTTAAGGTATCCAGCATCTTTTCTGTAAGTCCATTATCATAACCACAATCAAAGGTCAAATATATAGTTTTCTCCTTAGTATTTCCCACGTAATAAGCATTATATTTCTGGAAATCTATCCCTTCTTGACATCCCGATGCCTTATGCTCATCATTTCGTTTAAACCACCAAGAATACATAGTATTATCTATCTCATCATAGTTGCTAGTGGCTGTAGTCATCTCTGTAGCTACTACTGTGGCCTCACTGGTTACAGTGGTCTTTTCGCTGGTTGTGGGGCTCTTATGTTTATCCTCTACTATTCCACAACTCCATAATAATATCATACCTAGTACAATAATAATGGTGCATAGTCTTTTCATATAATATGAAATCTCCTACTATTTACATTACTATAGTCTATGCAAAAAATTCCTTAATCATACTTTCTATAACCTTATCATCTTCAGAAGCTAAGGCTAATTCTGGTTCCACCTCCATTATCTCCGGAAGCTCTTCTATTTCTCTTTCTTTCTCTCTTCTTCTATTGTATGTATTCTGTCTTCTCCTTGGCTCTAGCTCCTTTTCCTTATCCTTTATCTCCACTCGCTTATATATTTTCTTCAAAAATTTACTAATGCTTGCTAGTCTACAATAGGTAATAATCCTTTCTAATAGATATACCACCAACAATGCGCCCACTATGTATATAAATTCTCTTTCGCTTACTACTGAAACTATTCTCTCTAACATGCTATTCTCCTTCACCTATTAAAATTATGCTATAAGTATAACTTGTCCTAAGCCATAGTTTCAATTAAAGTCATATACAAAATATCTACAGAAAGAGACAAAAAAGAAAGATGGATGTACGCGGACTCCTACTTTATTTTCATTATAAATGTGGTATACTAACTAAATAATACTAATGTGAAGGAAGGTTAATGATTATGACATATAAGACTAAAGGAACTTGTTCCCAGGCAATTGAATATGACATTATAGATGGAAAGGTAACTAACGTAACTTTTAAAGGTGGCTGCAGTGGAAATACTCAAGGTGTTGCTACTCTTGTGGAAGGTATGCCTGTAGAAGAAGTTATTAAGCGATTAGAGGGAATTCAATGTGGCTTTAAAGGTACTTCCTGCCCTGATCAATTAGCAAAAGCATTAAAATCTAGTTTATAGGAGGTTGTCCATGAAGAGAATTATACTAACTGGCGGAGGAACAGCAGGTCATGTAACTCCAAATATAGCTCTAATACCTTCGCTACAAGAAGCAGGATTTGACATCCATTATATAGGTTCTTATGACGGAATAGAAAAAAAGCTTATAGAAGATATGAAGATTCCTTATCATGGTATATCTTCCGGTAAGCTTAGAAGATACTTTGACCCTAAGAATTTTTCAGATCCAGCAAAAGTAATTAAAGGCTATTCTGAAGCACGCAGTTTAATGAAGGCTCTTAAGCCTGATATAGTATTTTCCAAGGGTGGATTTGTGACTGTACCTGTAGTATTAGCTGCAAAGTCCAAACGCATCCCTGCTATCATTCACGAGTCGGATATGACTCCCGGTTTAGCTAATAAGATATGTATACCTAGTGCAACTAAGATATGCTGTAATTTTCCGGAAGCTATGAACTATCTTCCAAAAGGAAAAGCCATACTTACAGGAACTCCTATACGTAAGGAATTACTTAATGGAGATGCCGGTGCTGGTCTTGCGTATTGCGGTTTCAATGCAAACAAGCCTATATTATTAGTAGTTGGTGGAAGTACTGGTAGTGTAATTATAAATGATACTATTAGAGGTTCTCTAGAGGAGCTTCTTAAAGAGTTCCAAGTTATACACCTATGTGGTAAAGATAAATTGGATCCATCTCTAGAAGGCAGAGAGGGATATGTACAATATGAATATGTGAAAAAGGAACTTAGCTCTCTATTAGCCGCCAGTGATATCGTAGTATCAAGAGCGGGTGCAAATGCCATCTGCGAGCTATTAGCTATTAATAAGCCTAACCTTCTTATCCCACTATCAGCGGCCGCAAGTCGTGGAGATCAGATATTAAATGCTAACTCCTTCAAGCACCAAGGCTTTAGCTACGTACTAGAGGAGGAAGAATTAAACTGTGAGACCTTGCTTGCTGGTATTCACGATGTATATAATAATCGTGAGACCTACAAGGCTTCTATGTCTAGCAGCGAGACCTCTAATTCTATAGAAGTAATTACTAACCTTATAGATGAATTACTAGAAAATAAAACCAAATAATTTCCATTAAAAAAGGGATTGCACTTACCTGCAATCCCTTCTCTTTAGTTTAATTTCCTGTTGTTACTTTTTCAACCAGACTAACCATAAGTTGATCTGCATCTGCATCTTCTTGAACAACACCATCTATATACAATTGCAAATTCACTCTGCCACCATCCCCAAAGGTAAATATGGCCATAAGCTTATCATCCCCTGTATACAACTTATCTTTTCCTTCATCACCCACATGTAATAGCTCTAATGACGAACCTGTGTAAGTAACCGTCTTAGACGCTTCATCATATAACCATACAGGATACTGAGTATTTTTTTCAAACAAATCCTCGTATGTATATGCTGGATATGCTATAGGTGATGCCTGTTTGATAGAATTAATCTTTGCTCTTGCAGCTTCATCAAACATCTGCTGATATTGAGCTGTAACCCAATTCTTTGGTCCACTTGGCAATACATATTCATAAGCAAGAAATAATGCAACTGCCACAATAATAATTATTATTACTGCCTGAATAAACTTCTTCATTATAACCTCCTCCACGTTATAAAAAGCGTATCATCAGAACAATTCTCGCTCTAGCTGATACAAAAAGTCCTCAATAAGTTTCATTCTCTTATCATATTCTGTTCTAGCAGCATCTGTTTTGCATCTGCGAATCTTCGGTTTATTAATCCTGCAATAATTCTTGATTCGATAGTAAGATTTCTTGTAACTCGCCTCGTCCTCACAAGCAGTTGCCATAGAGTCCCATAATACACTAATAGCTCCTACCTCATCTAACAAGTCGGCATCCATTACTATCTTACACTCTGTAGATAACTCTTGTTCCGTATCCTTATCAGCATGTATTCTAATAATCTCGCCTATCCTGCCTATCTTCTCAGGATCATAACCTATACTATCTAAGTATTCCACAGCCATCTCTGCTCCAACTTCCCCATGAGGTCGGTTTTCATCCCAACCTATATCGTGCAACAATGCTGCCAGTGCTATAATTTCCAAATCACCCCCAATGCGATCTTGTAGTTTAATAGCCCATCTGTAAACCCTCATAGTATGTTCAAATCTACTTCTAAATGGATAATTCGGTGGTCGTCCATTGATAGAGGTCTGTTCCTTAACATATTCTATTACTTGTGCGTAATTCATATTGTTCGCTCCCAATAAGTAATCTTCTAGTAACAATTAACTATAATTCCCAATATTTTTCTTCAAATATGGCTACTTTGCCATCATCTTTTATATAATAACACTTTATAATGAATAATTCCATATGATTTTCATAAAAAAGTGTACAAAAATATCCGTGCAATCTGCTTTGTGATGCTCTTCAAAGACGTTACCTCAGCAGTTAACTCAGCCCAGGTGACCTCGCGGCACATAGAAAATTCTACTTAATGCTGCTTCGTTCCCGACCT
>CAZOUU010000012.1:10416-15228 GCA_964583045.1 uncultured Lachnospiraceae bacterium
ACCTGACATGGTTCGTAGACATCTATTGCGCAAGACCCAGACTTCAACGCCACTTACTGAGGGCAGCTCAAAAAAGAGACACCCCGACACAAATTATCACTCCTGCTAAAGCGGATTGCAGGTACAGGGCACCGCTAACTCCCCAGCTGCACGGAATAGTTATAAACATTTTCACGCTTGTTTAGTATATATGAGTTACTAATTATTGTCAACCTTCCAAGAGCTTTTTCCTATCCCTTAAATCCCTGAAAAACTGACTTAACATACCACTACATTCTTCCTCTAATATACCTCTGGTTACTAACACCTGATGATTAAATTCCTTCATCTCCAATATATTTATAATAGAACCTGCACAACCTGCTTTGGGATTCATAGCTCCTATGACCACCCTTGGTATCCTGGCCTGAATTATCGCCCCTGCACACATCTGACAGGGTTCAAGCGTTACATACATAGTACATTCTTCTAATCTCCAATCGCCTAATCTCTTAGAAGCCTTACTAATAGCTAATAGCTCGGCATGTGCCAAAGTAGTCTTATTGGCATTTCTCTTATTATATCCTCTGGCTATTATTTTATCCTGGTGTACAATAATACAGCCTATAGGTACATCTCCTGCTTTGCTTGCCATCTTTGCCTGGGCTATAGCCTTTTTCATATATTTTTCATCTTCTGTCATAATGTCACTTCCTTGATAAAATCTATTTTATGTGTAATAATTATCTAAATTATAGCATATTTAAGAAGGAACTAACAATTTAATACACCTTCCTTCTAAAAGATGTATTTGATTAGGAGATAATACATGGATTTAATCGTATACACTAAACGTCTTATACTTAAAGTAGAACATGCTGATAAAGCAGAAGCTATACTAGATTTTTATAGGCATAATTCTGCTCTATTTGATAACTTTGAACCCACTCGTCCACACAATTTCTACACAGAAGCCTATCACAGAGCTGTTGCCAATGCTGAATACAATAGTACTATAGCTGGTAATTTTCTTAGATACTATATGTATACTAAGGAAAACCCCGATAAAATTATGGGTTCTGTAAACTTTTCAAATATAACCTATGGTCCATTTATGAAAGCTACCCTCGGTTATAAGCTGGATATAGACTATCATCATAAAGGTTATGCTACCGAGGCTGTGGCTCATTGTATGGACCTTATGTTTCATCAATATGGCATGCAGCGAATCGAAGCTAAGGTAGTTCCCCGCAATCAACCCTCTATAGACCTTCTTAACAGACTACATTTTAGATATGAAGGCATAGAATATAACGCCATATCCGTACGAGGTAATCGTGTTGATTTAAATCGTTACAGCCTATGCCCTTGCATCTAATTATCTATCTGAGTAATCCAGTATCCAAAGGTTCCCGTTCTAAGCTTGCTTCTTTTTACTGGTATAAAATGTGTAAATCCGAATAGGTTTGCCAGGTATTCCCTGGTACTCTTCCTTGCTATCTTTGCCACTGTCGTGATTATAGCTTTCAGCTCCTAATTTTCTTACCTCTTCTATGTTGTCCATCGTTTCCATATCTTCTATATCATGTATATTCTTTTCAGCTTTATCTCTATCCTCCATAGGACTTTTTTCTACTTCCTCTTTGAGTGTTGTATCTGGTTGTGGCTCTACCCTTTTCTCTACTCCTCTATCCTGAACCTTATCAAATTCACCTTTATTTTCTATCCATACACTTTTATATACCAGCCTGTCATCCTTGTATATTCCTATCCCCACTATAGTGCTTATCTCCATATTACTGTTAAATACATTCTTCGGTCTGGTTATATATTTCACTTCCCCTACACCATTTTTTATATCTATATCTCCCACCTGAAAACTTTCGCCCTTTTCATTAAACATATAGATATTTACCTTCATGCTAGGCAATACTTCACTATCCTTTATCCACAGCCATAGTTTTAGTAGATTGTCTCTTATTTCAGTACGTATATACCCCACATTTCCTATCTTTTCTCCGTTTCTATAGCTGTATATGTATGATACATTTCTCTTATATCTATACAAAAAAACCCACTCCTTTCATATACATTAGTTTCCTTATAAATGTATATGAAAGTGTGAGCTTTTTTATTCCTTATTTATACTATTCTTAAATTAATTTATTGCTAAATTCTGCAAATTGCGCTAGAGTCAATGCTTCGCCTCGTATACTTTCGCTTAACCCCATCTCCTTTAGAGCCTCTACTACCTGTGCTTTACTAATGGTTAATTCCGGACTATTAGCTATACCATTTTGCAAGGTTTTTCTTCTCTGATTAAAGGAAGCCCTAATTAGCTTAAACATAAACCTTGAATCCTTAGCTACTACTGGTGGTTCCTGCCATCTAGTTAATCTGATGACTGATGAGCTTACATTAGGTCTAGGTATAAAACAGTTAGGTGGTACATTTGCTACTATGTAAGGCTCTGCATAATATTGCACCGCCAAGGATAGTGCTCCATAGTCCTTAGTTCCAGGACCTACCTGCATTCTGTCTGCTACCTCTTTTTGAACCATAACTGTTATGTTCTCCATAGGTGTATCATTTTCAAACAGTCCCATAATAATAGGAGTTGTTATATAGTATGGAAGGTTAGCCACCACCTTTATAGGCCTTCCATTATTCTTCTCTTTTACTAGTGCATTTATATCCAGCTTTAATATATCCTCATTAATAATGGTCACATTAGGGTATTCTCTTAAGGTATTCTCTAATATAGGAATTAGCTTCGTATCTATCTCCACTGCCACTACTTCCCTAGCCGCCTCGGCCAGATACTGTGTCATAGTACCAAAGCCCGGCCCTATCTCTAATACCAGGTCATCCTTTGTAACACCTGCTGCCAATACTATCTTCTCTAACACATGCTCATCTACTAGAAAATTCTGTCCATATTTCTTCTGAAATGCAAAATTGTATTTCTTAATAGTCTCTATAGTTACCTGGGGATTACTTAATTTATCCATACATACCTCATTCTCTGTGGTTTACTAGTTTCTCTATATTACCTTGTACATCCTCTTTGCATTTTCACAAGTTATATCCATCACCTCTTCCACAGATATATGCTTAATGTCTGCTATGGCCTGTGCTATATATGGAATATATAGAGAGGAATTTCTCTTACCTCTATAAGGCTCTGGTGCAAGATAAGGGGAATCTGTCTCCAATAATAGCTTATCAATCGGAATATACTCTACCGCCTCTTTTAGCTTCTTAGCATTTTTAAACGTAACTACTCCACCTATACCGAAGTAGAAATCCATATTTAGAAATTCTCTGGCAAATTCCTTAGTGTAGGAATAACAATGCACCACTCCTCCTGCCTCTTTTGCATGGGTAGCTCCCATTATATCTATTGTATCCTTAGCCGCTTCTCTAGAATGAATTACCATCGGTAAATGTACTGACTTAGCTAACTCTATCTGGGCCTCAAACCATCTCTTTTGTATATCTCTAGGAGGCTCTGGATAATAATAGTCAAGACCTATCTCGCCTATAGCTACTACCTTAGCATCAGAGCTTAACGCCCTTAGTTCCTCTATGTCACTATCTGTAAGCTTACCCACCTCATTGGGATGAACCCCTACCGCCACATACATAAAATCATACTCTGTTGCTAACTCTATTATATGCTTGGAGTTGTCCACATCAACACCGATATTTACTACTTTCTCTATACCATTTTCATACAAGCTATGTAATAGCTCTACTCTATCCTCATCAAATTGATTATCATCATAATGTGCATGGGTTTCAAAAATCATATCACGCCTCCATATATTCTAGCTATATTCCACTTTGCTTATTTTATACCGAGGAAGGATATTTGTCTATCCTTGTCTTAATCTTTGTTTAATTCCATCTCGCAATAGGGTCACTAATGTGCTATAATGCTAATGGATTATTCTAGGAGGTATTTATTATGAGAACAAAGCTTAAGAGAGTTATTAGCCTCTTACTTATATGCACTATGATATGTGGGCTTACTGGTTGTTCCTTAACCGGCAAGAAATATTCTAACTACGTACAAGGTCTATTGGACTTAAACTACAAGGGTGATTATACCTATTATTTAAAAACCACCACTACTAGTAAAGCCGATGCCGAGGCCATATATGAAGCTAGTATGGAATCCCTTGCTAACACATTTATTAATTACTATGGTATCAAGATAGTAGATGAAGGCAAGACTAAGGCTGCCTTTGTAGACATAGTAAAAGAGATATACGCTAAGGCTAATTATACTGTAGAACCCGCCCAGAAGGTTGGAGATACATATTTTATAGAAGTAACCGTTGAGCCTATGAATATAATTGATATTACTTATGACGACGTAACTACATACATTAATGATTTTAATGCACGTATTGCGGCAGGTGATTTTGATAATTATGAGGTAGACCAATATGAATTAGAATTTGCCAATGGCATTATAGATATACTTAGAGCTGCCATTCCAAATGTAACCTACAAAGAGCCACAGACTGTATCTGCTGCTATAACTACTGGTGATTATTATTCCATAAGTGATGAAGATTTTATCTCCATCAGCAACCTTATCATAACTGATAGAGAAGGTGCAAATACTACGGAAGCTGCTAGCCCGGATACCGAAGCTGTTCCTACAGAAGCTCAATAATATATATTATATTTACAAAACCCGATACCTATAAATATATTAATACATATATTTATAGGTATTTTTTATTTCCAGAAATTTTCTATTTCGCATAATAATATTATTATAACTCTTGCATATAATAACTTTGTATGGTAATATCAATC
>CAZOUU010000013.1:0-14542 GCA_964583045.1 uncultured Lachnospiraceae bacterium
CTATACTATTTGCAGATGTATCTATACCAGAATCAATATCCTGTAAAACGGCTGTCACTTCCAGGCTATCTTCAGCACAGCTTATATAAGCTTCATCTGTAACGCCACCATATGTAAACACCGGAGCTTTCCTATCCACTCTTAAAGATGGTGTATCCACTGCTAATGTATCACTGGTACCGGCCTCTGGCGAAGCATCCTTGGGAATTATGTACTTATGTATACTATTTCCTGCCTTGTCATTGGCACTAATGCTATATATATATATACCATCTTTATCTTCAGGTATAGCTATAATAATCTTTGCACCTAAACCGTCATTATCTATAGTAGCATTTCTATTTCCACCTATAGGATTTCCAGTCTTATCATAGGCTTGATAACTAGCTCTATCTAACCCTATAGTATCTTCAACCTCAACTATATATTCCACTGTACCAACTTGCCAAGCACTACTGGCCACTACGCCATTTTCATCTAAAACCAAATTATCTGTAAGCACTATACTAGCTATTGTAGGAGCATCATTATCAAATGTAATGCTCTCCCCTTCTAATACAGGCGTAGTCACTTCTATACTGCCTTTTGACATATAGCCCTGTGTTATTAATGTGCATGTGCCATTTTTATTCTCTAATACATCTGTGGCATCATAATCGTTGGATGGGGTATTAGTATCTGTATCGTACAACCACACTATAGTGCCGTCACTTTCCTTATATCCCCATCTATAGCATATATCTGTATAATTACTTATCCATTCTGGTTTATTACTTGTGTCTATATTACTTATCTTTGCAGTATTTTTATTAGTACTGTCTGCTGGAGATTCATCTATCCAACTCACGCCCAAATTAGTGGTTAGCTCTGGTAATGTCTCTGTATAAATGTAGCTTACTATATCTCCATATTCATAAGTTATACTACTATCTGTCCCTACTATCTTCTTACACACTCTTGCTTTTATCACAAAAGTATTGGAACCATCAGGAAAATCTATATCTATACCCTTATTATCTACATATACATCTTTATCTGCTTCCACTGGTTTATCTGTATCTGCACTGGCAGAAGCAGCATCATCATATGTCTTATATATAATGTAATACGTCTCATTACTAGTATCTGCTGGCAATTTTGTCAAGTCAAATTTCACTTTTTTTGTAGCATCTACCAGCTTCGAGTCTGATGCCGGTGTTGTATCTGTAATTGCTGGCGTAGCTGTTAATTCAGCCACCTCACTAGCATATACCTGCTCATTCATACAAGTAACTGTAGTAAAAGAATTAACCAGCAAAACAGCTATAACCGCATATGCAATTATATGTCTTATGTTTATATTTATCATACTAATCCCTTCTTTATTATGTAGCCGCAAACCACCTATTTTAACAAAGTGGTAGCGTTATCTTCTTCTAATATACTAGTTTCCTCGTCATTTTGTAATACAGATGTCTCTTCATCATCACTTACTAGTACGGCTGTATCTTCCCCATCTTCACTAGATAAAACCATTGTACTCTCTTCTTTTAGTATAGCAGTCATTTCACTACCTTCTAGTACTTCCGTCCCTTTCTCCTCATCAAAAGATAATATAGAGGTTTCATCCTCATAATCACCATCTATTAATAAGCTAGTCACTTCATCATCTCTTAATCGAGTATTAAAGTTACTAAGTACCTTTCCGTTGTTCTTACTGCCTACTACCACTACGTCCTCTAATACAACAAATTCATCATCTTTGTTCTTAGCAACAGCATTTTTTTCTTCGCCTATAGCTCTATCCTCAATGGAGGTCTTTACTATATTCTCTGTCTCATCATCTTTTTTGACATTTCTAGCTATGCCACCACTCTTAACTAATATAGTTGTATTAAATTTGTTGTTATCGCTTCTATTAATACTATTTCCCGTAAATACCTTCTTATAGCCTTCCTCTCTAATGGCTTTTATAGCCCTCTGAGCATTACTGCCATTAAGATCGCCTATAACTTTTCTTATATTTTCTTTGTTAAATACAATTATAGCAATGGCCATACATGCTACTGCAGAAATCAACCCCGCTATTAACAATATATAATATACCATAATTATCACCTACCGTTCTTTTCAAACAGAGGCGCTAGCTTCTGTGTCAACTGTTTCCATCTATAATCGTCTTCTATACCTTCTACTTCACTACCTTCATCATATACCTTAGATAATGCAGCATAATCCCATTTCTCTACATCAGAATCCTTACTATCTTCCATAGTGCATAGCAATGTAAGATGTCCTATATATAACAATTTGCTATCAGCCGCAAATTCCTTTTCGCCAGCCTCATACTCTTCTATAGCTCTATCATAATCTCCTAATTTCTCATATATATCAGCTATCTGACATAGCTTTGCCTCTCTAAGGCTAGCATCTGTAGCAATGCCTATCAAGGAATTCTCCTCCTTACTAACCATATCTAATATAAACCTAGCACTTTCTAAAGCTTTATTATAGTATTCCTCCTGAGCTTTGTTATCCTCCGCCTCAGCTGCTAATTCTTCATAGGCTAATGACAGGTATTGATTATACACAACATAATATTCGGCCTTCATACTATCATCCTCATAATCCTCTAATAACGTCAAGCCCTTATATGCACACCTTGTTGCACCATCTGCTGCGCCATCAAAATTCTTAAGGTTTCTAGTATAAGCAATACATAACAGCTTGTAGTTCATTAATTTAGCGGTAGATAATGGTAATTCATCTGTAATCGTCTCGAATTTTTCCATATCACCTGTAAGCTTCTCATAGTCTGTATTCAACTCACTTAATGCTAAAGATATACTAGAGTAATACATAGCCTCTTCATCATCTAGCTTCTGAAAATAGTATGCACTAGTCTTATAATCTCTCTCTACATCAAAGTATGTAATAGCTACTTCCTTAAGTACCTCTTCATTAGTATCTATGCCTCTATAGCTCTTATCTATATAGTATGTAACCTGATTAAGTCCACTGTCTGGATCATCTATATAGTTGACATATAAATTTATCAAATCTATATACGCTTCACTTCTGCTTCCATCCACATCTCTAATAGCTTCTGTATAGATAGACGCTGCTTCATCATAGTCTCCTCTAACAGTAGCTGTATAAGCAGCATTTAATAAATTATCATAATCTGCCTCTTTAGTTTTCTGAATACCTATATATCCTATAGCGCTTACAATAAGTGAAATCACTGACAAGCCAACTGGTATTAAGAATTTACGTAGCTTCTTAAGGGAGTCTCTTCTATATTGATCGTCTAGCTCCTCGTAATGTTCTAATGCATATATAAGCTCTGAACATGATTGATATCTATCATCAGGATTCGCCATAGTACATTTACTTAAAATCTTTTCCAACCCACTAGATAAGCTAGGATTCCATTCTCTAATAGGTTTAATAACATATGGTGGTTCACTAGGATTTCTTCCAGTTACCACATGATATAAGGTAGCACCTAAGCTATATATATCTGTTCTGGCATCCGTCTTATATATACCACGTCCTTTAGAATCGCCAAACTGCTCTGGTGCTGCATAACCTCTGGTTCCTAGAGCTGTAGTGTCAGCTATATCCTCTACAATAAACTCCTTAGCCGTACCAAAATCTATTAATTTAATTGTGCCTTCTGGTTTTAACATAATGTTAGAAGGTTTCATATCTCTATATATAATAGGGGGATTTAGCGAGTGCAGATAATCCAAAGCACTACTAAGTTCTTTGGCCCACTCTACTACTTTCTCTTGAGGCTGAGCGCCTTCCGTCTTTAACACTTCACTTAATGTTCTTCCTTCAATATAATCCATAACAACATAAACAGAACCGTTGTCATCGATAATGTCAACTATCCTTGGCAATGCTGGATGGTCAACTTTTTTAAGGATGTTCGCTTCTATCTCTAATCCTTTTAACAAGGTATCTTTGTTTTTCTTGCCATCATTCTTAATCTCTTTGATAGCCCACTGTTTATTAAGTCTAATATCCATAGCAACGTATACTATGGACATACCACCTTGACCTATTTTTTTTAGTATCTCATATTTATCTCCTAAAACTGTACCTACTTTAACCATAAGAGGTCCTCCGCACTCTTTATATCCTCTAATTACATAAATGTCATAGCTATGCCTCTATAGACACATTAATTACTGCAACACTTATATTATCTCGTTCTCCTCTACTCATAGCAAGTCTAGTCAAATCCACACAGGATTCTGATAGTTTTTCTCTATCTACCACATGTGAAGGTGCAAAATTATCAAAAACCTCCGTATCTGTAATCTCATGAGTAAAACCATCTGAATACAAATGTGCTATTTTCTGTTAACTCACCCATAATAAACTCTGGTTGCACTACATTAGACGCCCCTATACATTGAAGCAGCACACTTCTTCTAGGATCTACCTTAGCTTCTTCTTTTGTAATACGACCTGTCTCTACTTCACTAGCAACCAGGGTGTGATCTGTAGTAAGTATATCCACATCCCTAGTTATCATATATATACGACTATCTCCTACATGTATGCCATAATATTTATCTTCATATATCAATATAGCTGTAGCTGTAGTTCCCATAGCCAATTTATTGGCTCTAGAATATTGCATAAGTCTCTGGTTTTCTAGTTCAACTACCTGGGACCACTGTCTGCGTAGCATATACTCTGAAAAGGAATTGGTTTTTAACATAGGGATAAGCTTCTCTTCAAACCACTCACAAAAGGCTAAGGTAACCTCTTTACTAGCCAATTCGCCTTTAGATAATCCACCCATACCATCACATACAACGCAAAAGGCAACCTTGCCTTTAGGTGTCTTAACTACCTTTAATGCATATGAATCCTGATTAACCTTCTTAATTCTTCCTGCATCTGTATAATGCGCTGTCACAAACTCCATATAGTATCCCCTTATCGCAATTTAAATATAAATTCCTCATCACCAAATGTAACTGTCGCGTCGTGAGTTAACATCTGATCTATAGCATCATCTAAAATAATCCCATTAATGTAGGTGTGGTTTGTAGACTTGTTGTCCTTAACATAATACACACCATCCTTTACATATATAGTAGCATGATTTCTACTAACTGCACTGTTTCCAGATATCCTATAATCCATACCTATACTAGCCTTGCCTATCTTAAAGGTCTGCTTAGGTATCATAATTCTCTCTTCGGTATTAACTCTAATCAAATAAGGTGTAGGCTTGATACTAGCTCCACCCATATCAATCTCTTCAACAACTGATTGAGGTATAGCCTGGCCTAAAATAGAATCACTAACTACTTCTTCCTCTTCTTCAGCTTCAGCACTTATAGGTCTATCGCTCATAACCTCTGTAGTCTCTACATCATTAGTTGTATTTTGAATAACTTGAGCTCTATTAATCTTAATACCACTATTCATTCTAAACGGACTTGCAGATGGGGTCTCATCCTTATCTGAGAATAACTTCTCAAAATCAGGCTCCTCCATATCGTCATCCATAATTCCCGGTACAGGCTGCTGTTCACTAGCTTCCTTATCTTCTGTAGCATTATCAGTCTCTATAAACTGAAAATCATCCTCTAACGCTTTATCTGCCTGCTCATGAGCCTGCTTAGCTAATTTCTGAGCTTCCACCGCCATCTTTTTCTCTAAGTCTTCTCTGGCTTCTCTTGCCATCTTGGCTTGATCCATAACTACATCTTGAACGCTGTTATCTGGTATCTCATAGCTCTCAAGTTCTTCATAGTCTGCTATAATATCATCGCTATCCTCTTCTTCATCTAGTAACATACTATCTATTAGATTAACTAACCCTCTAATAGTAAACTCATTCTTATCATTCACATATGTAATTAACTTAGCAACATAATCCCCATCTTCATCTGCCTTAAACATAAGTGATGCTACAATACCTCTTACAAATCCAGCTAAATCTATGGTAACACTATCATCTAGTTCTATGGGTATACATATAAATTCCAAATCTAAAGTCTCTCTATTTACATATATATATCCCTTATGTAATACTACATAATTCATAGGAATAGCATTTTCCCGCAATTCAACTAAGGTATGTACAATGTTATGTAAAATGGTCAGTAAACTATCATGATCTATAACTTCTTTGAAATAATCTGCTATAGGCTCCTTGTTAGTTACATCATAGCAAAAGCAATCTGTAGTGTCCCCCTCCAAAACGCCTACTGTTAACATGCCTTCTAGCGACTCTTCTTCTAACATTCCTAATACATCTTCATCTACTACCGAGCCTTCTGCAAGCTCATGTATCAAATACTGCTGGCTGTCTACATTCTTAATCTTAAAACTTAACTTCGCCATACATTATCCCCTTCCGTAACTATAATAAAAACACCTAATCATACATATTTCTATTATAGTTTAATCCTTGAAAGTATGCAAGAAAAAAGCATTATAATTGTCAACTATTTTCTGACAACTACAATGCTTTTTTATATTATACAAACAATATATATATGCGTACCTTATTCCGCTGTTGTGGTTGTAGCTGGCTCTGTAATATTCTCTCCACCACCTGATTCTACAACGCCATCATTGGTCACCGTTCCTTCGCCAGTCTCTCCACCAGTTTGCAAAGTACTCTGATGCTCTTCATATGTCTTAGAAAATATGTGATTACCAACTGTAGCATCATCTGTATGATAATATAGGTACTCATGTGTTTCTGGATTAAGCACCGCATACAACGATGCCGCTCCTGGATTACATATAGGTCCTACTGTTAAACCTGGATACATATAGGTATTATAAGGTGAATCTATCTCTAAATCTGCATATGTTACCTGTGCCACATCATACATACCATTTGTTAATGGATATAATACTGTAGGACACATCTGCAACTTCATATCAATAGCCAATCTGTTATTAATAACTCCTGCTATGGTAGCCCTCTCTTCTTCTAGCTTAGCTTCTCTCTCTACTATAGCCGCCCTATTTACCACTTCAAATGTAGTATATCCTAGTTCTTGTTCTTTACTCCTATACTCTGCTGTATATATCTCATTAAACTTAGCTAACATCTTATTAACTATATCAGCAGGAGTATCACTCTCTGTAATATTATAAGTGGCAGGGAATAGAAAACCTTGCAAATCATATTTCAAATTATTATTATCTGGGATAGTATTCAAAAATTCATAATCGTAATCTTCTTTATTAAGTGCTGCTAAGAATTCACTAGAGGTACATATACCCTGCTCCTCTAATCTTGCGCCAATCATCTCTGCACTATATCCTTCTGGCACTGTAAGGGTTTGCCATACCGCTTCTTGTCCAGAACCTGCCAACACTTTAATCATCTCTAGAGTACTCATACCTGTATTAAGAGTAAAGGTACCATATTGAAGCTTACCTCTATATTCCGACTCTTTAACTCTGTTAATAAATGCAGTCTTAAATGTAATCAAACCATTATCCTGTAAAATACCTGCTATCGTTTTAACTGCACTTCCCTTAGGTATCTCTATAACCACATCTTCTCCATCGTAGGATTCAGTTCCTTGATATTCCTCCATATACTGTTGGTATTTTCTATGCACATAGCCAGCAGTCATTCCTAATATAACTAAAACGATAACCACAATTATAATTGCTCTGACTTTTCCATTCATATTATCTTCCTTTCGCATATTATATATTAATATGTATCTCTTGTATTTGCCCATTTTTAATGATAATATATTAACATCATTTTACTATAAAATCAATTAGAAAGGGTGTTTTAGTTGGCTAATCCAATAATTACAATCACAATGGAAAATGGAGATGTAATGAAAGGTGAATTATATCCAGACATCGCTCCAAATACCGTTAATAACTTTATCTCATTAATTAAAAAAGGCTATTATGATGGCCTTATTTTCCACAGAGTCATAAGAGGTTTTATGATTCAAGGTGGCTGTCCAGATGGAACAGGCATGGGTGGTCCAGGTTATCAAATCAAGGGTGAGTTCGCTCACAATGGTTTTGTAAATGAATTATCACACACTCCAGGTGTACTATCTATGGCACGTTCTATGGCTCCAGATTCTGCTGGATCACAGTTCTTCATTATGCACAAGACTTCTCCACATCTAGACGGAGAATACGCTGCATTTGGTAAGATTACCGAAGGCTTAGATATCGTTAATAAGATAGCTGAGACTGCAACTGATTATTCCGACCGTCCACTTGAGGATCAAGTAATCAAGTCTATGACAGTTGATACTATGGGCGTAGATTACCCAGAACCAACTCACGCATAGTGTAACTATTTTTGTAAAACATAAAAATTAAGAAAAGCCCAAGTTAAGACATTGATATCTAATCATAGTTCTTAATCTGGGCTTTTTGTAAACCAACTTCGTAAATACGGGTTACCTAATCCACCTTATTTCCAAAAGCCTTCTAATGTAGCAAAATAATCTTCTGGAGTCTCAGCTCGTCTTATCATCCTTACATCTCCATTTTCCTGTAAAAGTAATTCTGCTGATTTCAATTTACCATTATAATTATATCCCATAGCAAAACCATGAGCTCCTGTATCATGAATAACAAAGTAATCTCCCATCTCTACCTCTGGCAATTCTCTATCTATAGCAAACTTATCATTGTTTTCACATAAAGAACCTGTTACATCATATACATGGTCCTTTGGCATATCTTCCTTACCTAATACAGTAATATGATGATAAGCTCCATACATAGCTGGTCTCAGAAGGTTAACTGCACAAGCATCTACACCTATATATTCTTTGTAGGTATGTTTCTCGTGGATAGCTTTAGTAACCAAGTGTCCGAAAGGTGCTAACATAAATCTACCTAATTCAGTAAATATCTTAACCTCGCCTAAACCTGCTGGTACTAAAATCTCTTCGTATGCTTTTCTAACGCCTTCGCCTATAACAAATATATCATTTCCTTCAGTATTATCTGTATACGGAACTCCAACTCCACCAGATAAATTAATGAAGCTTAAGGTTACTCCTGTCTCAGTTTTAATATCTACTGCAACTTGGAAAAGTAATTTTGCTAGTGTAGGATAATAATCGTTTGTAACTGTGTTACTAGCCAAGAAGGAATGCATACCAAACTCTTCTACTCCTAGAGCCTTTAGCTGTTTGTAAGCCTCTATAAGCTGTTCCTTAGTCATACCATACTTAGCATCTCCAGGGTTGTCCATAATAGTAGTAGATATCTTAAATAATCCACCTGGATTAAATCTGCAAGAAATCTTCTTTGGAATACCTGCTGTCTCTTTTAAGAACTCTATATGTGTAAAATCATCTAAATTAATGGTTGCATTAAGTTTTCGTGCAAGTACAAACTCTTCAGCTGGAGTATCATTAGAAGAAAACATAATATCATCTCCAGAAAATCCACATCTATCTGACATCATAAGCTCAGTAAGAGAGGAACAATCAGTTCCGCAGCCTTCCTCTTGTAATATCTTTAATATAGTTGGATTAGGAGTAGCCTTGACCGCAAAATACTCCTTGTAACCCTTATTCCACGAAAATGCTTTCTGCAAGTCTCTAGCATTTTTCCTAATTCCAGCTTCATCATATATATGAAAAGGCGTTGGATAATCCTTTACTATCTCTTCTATTTTTTGTTTTGAAACAAATGGTGTTTTCATGGCACATCTTCCTTTCATAGCTAAAACTTCAATATTATTTAGCTTATTTGCATATGAAGAATTTGTCAATAGCAAAATACTTTATTATTTTCGTTTTTTGACATATATGTGGGGTTTATAGTTTTTTAATACTTTTTTTCTTGAATATAAATGGGTTGTATTATATTATTATCTGTAGCATTACAAATAAACATTTGGAGGATTATTATGTGGGACAATATTTTTAATTTAGATAACCCTATATACAGATTTTTTTCACGACTTGTGGATTTAGTTATATTAACTGTGTTATGGATTATATGTAGCATTCCTATATTTACCATTGGTGCATCAACTACTGCGCTATATTATACATCAATAAACTCTATATCCAGAGAAGATGGATATATCGCAAAGATGTTTTTCAAAAGCTTCTTAAGAAACTTTCGACAGGCCACCGCTATATGGGGCATTATGTTTCTATTAGGAGCTATCCTAGGTGGAGATGTGTATTGTTGGTTTACTCTATTTAACAATACTGGTGCTGGTTATACACAGGTTATGCTGGTAGTTAGCTTGATATTATTCTTTATCTATCTTATGGGACTTATATACGTATTCCCTGTATTATCTAAATTCGATAATACGGTAAAAGCTACAATTAAGAATGCTTATCTTCTATCTATAAAGCATCTTGATAAGACTATACTAATTATGATAGTTCCTGGCATAGTTGTTGCTGGTATACTATTAACCAATGTATATTGGTTACCATTTATCCTACTATTTATGGGACTTATAGCTTTTATTCAGGCTTACATATTTAAGAATACTTTTAAGTCCTACATGGAAGAGGATTCCGAAAACGGAGAGGTTGCTGCAGTTGAAGACATTTCCGAAAATGGTGCAAGTGCCGATGTGTCTGATGCTACAGAAAAAGAAGAATAATTAGTACTTTATTTTATTAAGTACATATTTTGTACAATAGTCCTTCTTACAATCATAGACTTGATTTTATAATTATGTTAAAATTATTCTATTGCTTGTAAGGAGGATTTTTTTGTGAATATATATGATGTAGAGAAACAACATGAGCGTGGTAAGCTGCACGTGTACGAAAGAATTAATTTGCTGTTTGATAAAAACAGTTTTGTAGAGTTTAATCGTATCACTCTAGGCGATAGCTATAAAGGTTATGATGGTGTAGTAACTGGATATGGCTTTATTGAAGGCAGAAAGATGTATTTTTATGGTCAGGATTTTACCTACATGGGAGGTACCTTCGGACTATTACACAGCAGACAGATTATAGAATGTATTAATAAGGCTATCGCTGAGGCTTGTCCTGTTATAGCTATATATGATGGTGGTGGTGCCAGAATCCAAGAGGGAGCTGCCGCAGTTGCTGGGTGTGCTGAATTATTTAACACCATCGTTAAAGCCTCTGGATATATTCCGCAGATAGCTATAGTTGCTGGTACCTGCGCTGGTGGTGCTGTATATGCCCCTGGACTTAGTGATTTTGTATACACCATCGAGGGAATGAGTAATATGTTTGTTACTGGTTCTAGAGTTATAAATGAGGTAGAGGGTACCGATTATCTTCCTGAAGAATTGGGTGGTGCTGCTATACATTCTTCCATTAGTGGAGTAGCTAGTTTTATATGTACATCAGAAATAGAATGTTATAACGATGTAAAAAGGTTAATTAATACCATTCCTTTATGTTATAAAGAAAAAACACCTATAACTACCTCTTCTTTAGTCGACAAAGACTTATCTCTATTACAACAATTTCTTCCTAAAGATACAGAAGAGCTATATGACATAAGAAGCATAATTTATGCATTATTAGATATAGGTACATTTATAGAGGTTCAAAAAGAATTTGCCAAAAATCTAGTGGTAGGATTAGGCAAACTGGGAGATATAACAGTAGGTATTGTAGCTAGCCAACCTATTGTTGATAAAGGAGTGGTTGATTGTGATGCTGCCGACAAAGGAGCTCGTTTTGTAAATTATTGTGATGCGTTTAATATACCTATAATTACTTTAGCAGACTCTATGGGATTTAGAATGAAAGCGGAGGAAGAGAAAAAGGGACTCATTCGACACGGGGCTAAATTAATCTATGCTTACTCCGAGGCAACTACTATAAAGTTAACCGTTATAGTTAGAAAAGCTTATGGCGGTCCATATATATTATTAGGCAGCAAACAGCTAGAAGGAGATAGGAACTATGTATGGCCTAAGGCACAGGTAGCTGTTATGCCTGCTAAAAGTGCTGTAGCTGTTATATATCATAGTCATCGTATAGAAGAAAATCCAGAAGCTTATATCACTGCTAGATTATCGGAATACAATAAAGCATATATGAACTCAAAAATGGTTCTAGATATGGGCTTTGTGGATAGAGAATTAGAACCTTCTCTAACAAGAGATACCCTATATCAGGATATACTAGATATATTGAAAGAGAACAAAGCTCCACGAATAAATAAAAAACACGGCAACTCTCCTGTATAGGAGGTTGCCATGCTTTTATAGTGGTATATTACCATGTTTCTTATATATATCTTCTTCTTGCTTATTCTTAAGCACATCTAATGCTTTCTTTATCTTATCTCTAGTCTCTTCCGGTTTTATGACTTCATCTACATAACCCCTGCTAGCTGCTATATATGGATTAAGGAACTTATCCTCATACTCTTTTATAAGCTCATCCCTTTTTCTCTTCGGATCCGATGCCGCCTCTATCGTATGTCTAGATACTATATTTACTGCGCCCTCTGCACCCATAACCGCTATCTCGGCTATAGGCCAAGCAAACACAATATCCGCACCCATTTCCTTGGAATTCATCGCTATATAAGCTCCACCATATGCCTTACGCATAATCAGTGAAATCTTAGGCACTGTAGCCTCAGAATATGCATATAACATCTTTGCTCCGTGTCGAATTATACCAGCGTGTTCTTGATTCTTACCTGGCAAAAATGCCGGTACATCTATCAAGGTTACAAGAGGTATATTAAAGCAATCGCAAAATCTAATAAATCTAGCTGCCTTATCTGATGCATTTACATCTAGAGAACCACCCATATGTTTTGCCTGATTAGCTACAAAGCCTATACTCTCTCCGTCCATTCTGGCAAAACCAACCACTATATTCTTAGCCCAGTTTTTATGTACTTCAAAGAAGCTTCCTTTATCAATCATAGTGTTTATAACATCATGTACATCATAGGCTTTCTTAGGATTATCCGGAACTATATTCACTATATCCTTTGACATATCTATTGGTTTACCATATTCTATGCACGGAACCTCTTCATTGTTCTGTGGAAGGTATGTCAGTAATTTCCTAACTCCGCCTAAACAATCCTTCTCCTGTTCATATAGGAAATGATTGACTCCACTCTTAGTAGAATGCATATCTGCTCCACCAAGCTCTTCTACAGTAGTCTCTTCGCCTATAACCGTCTTAACTACCTGTGGGCCTGTAATGAACATCTTAGAGGTATTCTTAACCATAAATATAAAATCACATATGGCGGGCGCATAACAAGCTCCACCTGAACACGGTCCAAGTATAACTGCTATCTGTGGTATAACCCCTGATGCCCTTGTGTGCCTAAGGAACATTCCACTATAACCACTAAGGGAACTAATACCCTCTTCTATACGAGCTCCACCACTATCATTTATACATATAAGCGGGGCTCTCATCTTAATAGCCATATCCTGTAGATGACATATTTTCTTAGAATGATACTCACCTAAGGTACCTCCTATAATCGTAAAATCCTCCGAAGCTACAAATACATTTCTACCATTTATCTTGCCATAACCTGTAATTACTCCATCTCCAAGAACTCTCTTCTTCTCTAATCCAAAATCGTCTATTCTAGACTCTACAAAATCATCTATCTCTACAAAGGTATCTCTGTCGAGCAAGTATTCTATTCTCTCTCTAGCAGTTAATTTACCTTGACTATGTTGCTTATCAATCCTAGTCTGACCACCACCAAGCCTGGCTTTTTCCCTCATCTTATCTAATTCTTCTATAGCACCACTCCACATATGTCTGCCTCCATATATCCTTTATAAATATTTTGATAGCCAAACTATCTATTAATTACTATACTACTATTTCTTTTCATATGCAAGCATTTTGTTTGATAGTCAAACTAAATTCTCTACATACCTTATTACACTATTCTACCAATACCACACTCTATTATATCCATCATTTTTCAAACATATATATAATAGTTAAATATTCCTTCTCCCTAGTAAGCGGCCATATATTATATAAAAATCCCTGTATTTCTAGTGTATTACTATGAAGCCTTTTAGTTAAATCCAATTCACATTCATAAGCGCCCTCAACCCTTGGTAGATTGTATTCTGCTACCTTTCCTGCCATACCATGCTCGAATAGATATTTTATATCTTCAACCATCTTCTCGTCACTATCATAAAATGCTGCATACTCATAACCTATATATGTATACTTAATACCTGGTATACTAAAAATATTATTATTTAAATTTTTTGACGTTATGTCAACCAAGTCTGATAGTCTATGTTTTAACCGCTCTAACTGTTCTGTAGTAAAATGATGTCTGTATTCCTCAAGAATATAAATCAACCTAATAACCAACTGACTATGAACACCTATGCAAACTACTGTATCATATATATCTTTTGGTACATTTTCTAAGAATTCATAAGTATATGGGAGAGTATGTTGTCCTACGATATCATCTAGATATTCTAACACAGCACTGTAATCTTTCTTTTTGTAAAGCATATCGCGAAATTCATCTACGCATCTATCATCTACTTTTGTAAAATTCTGTTGCACTATGTGAATACGCTCAT
>CAZOUU010000014.1:0-1673 GCA_964583045.1 uncultured Lachnospiraceae bacterium
GTTCTAGATAGCCCGAATAATTAGCATCATAGCTATATAGCCTTGCCTTATCTATCTCTACTATCTTATTCGTAACTCTATCAAGAAAATATCTATCATGAGTAACCATAATAAGTACTCCTTTGTATTTAGCCAAATATTGCTCCATCCATAATACCATACCGCTATCTAAATGATTAGTAGGCTCATCCATTATAAGTATACTAGCTGGAGATACCAATGTCCTAGCAAGAGCTATTCTCTTTTTCTCACCACCTGATAGATTATCTATCGCCTTATCATATTCATACTCATTTAGATTATTTAATATAGCTTTGGCTTCTGCCTCTAGGCTCCAATTTTCATTAGAGCTTTTCTTATCTCTAACTACATACTCCAATACTGTATCCCCTGGTAGAAACTCTGGATTTTGCGGAAGGTAGGCCACTGTAGCCTCCTTATTCATAACAACTTCGCCTTCATCACTCTCTTCTAGTCCCGCTACTATCTTAAGAAATGTAGTCTTACCTGTTCCATTAACACCTATAAGACCAATCTTATCACCTTCATTAACTCCTAGACTCACTTGGTCAAATAGCTTCTTAGCTCCATATGTCTTTGATACTTTATCTACTATTAATATATTCACTAGCTTTATTCCTCATCTATGTATATTTAATCCATATAGTATATCATATAAAATCCATAAATACACATATCTTTCTACATTGCTACTAATTTTAATTTCTGTTATAATACCTAGAGATTATAACAGAAAGGGCAAGGATATGTTTAGAGTTTGGGGCAAGATATTTACTGAAAATAGATTGATAAAGGATACCGTTATATGCATAGATGATCATAAGCTTAGCCGCACTAAGAAAGTATATAAGGCACTTCAGGAGATATGTCAGGAATTTGATTTGGCTGAACCTATATGGCTGGAAAATAATAAGAATACATTTATCTGCCATGCTCGTACCAGATTTACACAAGATAATTTCATCGAACATATCGACTTTGATTATCTGGATTTTCATATAATAGAGGAAGACTATTAATTATAGTCTTCCTTCATCTGCTGCTTCTATATAGGCCTTTACATATATGCCATTATCTACATATTCTTCACTAATAAGCTGGCCATATTTTCTAATAATCTGTATCTTACCAGCATCTTTAAAATCAAATAATTTCTCTATATATGCCTTACGTTCTTTTAATATACTCTGAATAGCCTCTAGTAGTTTGTCTGCACCCTCTAGATTAATAGCTGACATATATACTGTCTTATCTGCCTTAAAATCCTTAAATACAGGTCTTTCTGATAGCTTATCCATCTTGTTAAAAGCTGTAATTATAGTTTTATCTCCTACCTCCAGCTTATCAAGAGTCTCATACACCGTATGCATCTGCTCATCCATCTGAGGATTAGAACCATCTACCACATGTATAATTAGATCTGAATATTTGGCCTCCTCTAAGGTAGAACGAAATGCATTAATTAAATGATGAGGCAATTTTCTTATAAATCCTACTGTATCTGTAAGCAATATCTCTTGTCCATCTGGTAATACCAGATTTCTAGTAGTGGGATCTAAGGTAGCAAATAATTTATCCTCTTCTAACACTCCCGCATCTGTTAATCTGTTAAGCAAGGTGGATTTACCTGCATTTGTATAACCCACTATACA
>CAZOUU010000014.1:1683-14432 GCA_964583045.1 uncultured Lachnospiraceae bacterium
TACATACTACAGGAGTCTGATTCTTGCTACGCTGTTTTCTCTGTACATCTCTATGTCTTTTCACTTCTTCTAGTTCTTTATTAAGCTGGGATATCCTATCCCTTATTACACGTCGGTCTACCTCTAGCTTTTTCTCACCAGGACCTCTAGTTCCTATACCACCACCTAATCTAGATAGTGCTGTTCCTCTACCTGTAAGCCTAGAAGAACGATATTTTAACTGAGCCAGCTCTACTTGTATCTTTCCTTCACTAGTGGATGCTCTAGAGGCAAATATATCTAGTATAACCATAGTTCTGTCCATAATCTTAACCTCTAGCTCTTCTTCCATATTCTTCATCTGAGCTGGTGTTAATTCATCATCACATACTATGCCTGTGGCATTATGAAATATAATCTCTTCCTTTATCTCATCCATCTTGCCCTTGCCTACATAAGTGGCCGAATCTATGGCAGCTCTATTTTGTATAACCCTTGATACTGTAACAGCACCTGCTGTAGCCACTAAATCCTCTAATTCATCTATAGACTTCTCTGTATCATCATTATCCTTTAGGCTAACACCTACTAATACTACCTTTTCTACTGCTTCCTCTGTATCTAACATACATCCTCCATACATCTATCATTACTTGGCTTCATTTACCCTTGTATATAAGAAATCATATTCTTTCTTACCAGACTCATCATCTGGATAGGTATCTATATATGCCTTAGCCTTTTCAAAAGCCTTATCGTAATCACTGGTTAGTTCATAATATGCTATCTCATCTATTCTAAGCTGTCTTCTATAAGTCTCATCCTCTAGTGCAAGACCTTTGTTTACATATTCTAAGGCTTTATCATATTCACCTTGATTTATATAAGCTGACGCAAACTGAGAATCGATAAATGTATTCTCTTCATAATTCTCTAAATATTTATCAAAATATATCTTCATATTATCATAATCGCCAGTCATACCATAACAGCTTCCTACAAAAGCATATAGCTCTGTATAACCATTATTTGCTGCCTCTAAAAGCTCTGTTACAGCAGCGTCATATTCCCCTTTGCTATAGGCTGAAAGTGCCTTACTTATGCTGTGAAATTCTATAGTTCTCTCATAATTGCCATTGCTATTAGATAGCTTGTCATATTGTTTGCTGGCATTCTCATAATCACCTGCATATATATAATCCTGTGCCAAATAATATCTTATATCCGTATCTATGTCCTCAGCAAACCACTGCTTCTCATCTAGAGCCTTTTTAAACCAATCTATACTCTCTTCTAGCTTTCCCGCATTTAGTGATGCTATGCCCTTATCTCTATAAGAAGATTTAGATGACGTAATTCCAAAATAAAATACTACACCTGCTCCTATAAGTATACATACAAATAATATTAATAATACACCTCTATAATTTCTAGCCTTGTGTCTTCTTCGCCCTCTATATCTTCTAGACATATCAATACCTCTTTCTTACCTAATATTACGAATGAATTATATCATTATATAATTCTTGTACAGCTTCTCTGGTTGCAAGTCCCATAGAAAATGCTGTAGCACTACCTGTAGCTATGGCTAATTTGAGTGCATTTAATTTATCTCCTGATGCTATGTAGCCTGCTATAAATCCCGCTACCATGGAATCTCCTGCTCCTACGGAATTTCTAACTGTACCTGCTGGTGCTTTTGTTACATGCACCTTACCTTCTTCATCTACTAAAACAGCACCATATTTACCTCTAGATACTAATACATTTTTAGCACCCATATCTCTAAGCTTATTGGCATATAGCACTATATCCTCTTCCTTTCTAAGCTCTACATCAAACATCTCTGATAGTTCAAAATGATTTGGCTTAATAAGAAACGGCTTATATTTTAATACATTTAACAGCAATTTTCCTGTGGCATCAACAATAACCTCTACATCTCTATCTGCTATTCTTGCTATAATCTGTTCGTATATATCATCCGGCAAAGTATTAGGTATACTTCCTGCCAATACTAATATATCTCCATTTGCCAGCTTATCTAGCTTAGCAAATAATTGCTCTATATCTTCTTTATTAATTAGTGGTCCGCCGCAATTTATCTCCGTCTCCACCATAGATTTAATCTTTACATTTATTCTACTGTTACCTTGTTTTAACCTGATGAAATCAGAGGTAATTCCTGCTTTCTCCACACCCTTTATAATGGCATCTCCTGTAAATCCGGCTGCAAATCCTAATGCTGTGCTGTCATATCCCAAATTCTTAAGAACTATAGATACATTAACGCCTTTACCACCTATAAACATGTTTTCACTGTCTGCTTTGTTAATAACTCCTAAGGTAACTTCTTGAACACCTACTACACAATCTATAGCAGGATTAAATGTCACAGTATATATCATATCAATGCCTCCACTTCTACATATAAGGTCTTTATTGTACTATGGTTTAAAGATGCCGTCAACCTAGGTATATCTTACATTTTAGTGAACATTAAGCAGCCTTTCTAGCAGCGTTTTGCATTAGTTAGTTACTGTTTCACTACCTCTTTTCTCCATAACCGTTACCGAATCTGCCTTTAGATTAAGATAGGTTTGTCCATCCTCTACATAGGTTTCTAGCACTCCCACTACCTCTATCCAATCATTGTCCTTAGGGTATTCCCCATCATAAGTCATTTCAAAGCCACACATACTACCATCATTTCCGCAACAGCCTGGTCCTACTCTATATACATAATGGTATTCATTATTATTAAATTTCTCCGTTGTATACATACCCTCTATCTTTATAGTTTTTCCTATATAACTGTCTGTATTTACATATATTTCATTAATCCAGGATACATACATCTTCTCAGTAATCTCTATTATATTATCATAATCCACTGCAGAGGCTGATGCAGCTACGGTACTAGTCTGTGTAGTATCCTGTAACAATGCATTTTCGGTAGAAGCATCATCATAAGATACCGAGGTGTTAGCCTCTGTTTCAGTATCAGTAGTCACATTTTTCAAGGTACTCTTTGTTTTTCCATTGCTGCAAGCCGTTAATAGCACTACACAAGAAATAATTAATATATACTTAGCTAGATTTTTTCTCATTACTTTTTCTTCCTTTCGCAAACTCTATTGCAGTAAATAACAAAAATGCCAATATATTTATACATACCACACTAGCTCCTGTAGGTGTGGAATATACATAAGATATATATATTCCAATTACAAAACATATAATAGATACCAATACAGAGCTTATAATCACGGTCTTATATCTCTTACATACCCTCATAGACGTAAGCGATGGAAATATAATCAGGCTGGATATAAGTAAAGCTCCCATCATCCTCATACCTAGCACTACCGTTACAGCAGTTAAAATAGCTAATACCATATTATATAATTCTGATTTGGTACCTATAGCCTTTGTGAAGGTCTCATCAAAGGTTACTGCAAATATTCTATTATAAAATAGTATAAACAATAAAATTACTACTATAGATAGTATTTTACTTAGGGTGGCATCGCTTTCGCTAATAGCTAGTATGCTGCCGAACATATAATTACATACATCTGTATTCATTCCAGTAGTCATAGATACTATCATTACCCCTATTGCAAGAGAGCCACTACATACCAAGGCTGTAGCCGCATCTCCTTTTATTTTACTATTTTCTCTTATTCTTAAGAGTAAAAAGGCGGCTATAACGCATACCGGTATAGCTACTACAAGCGGTGCTGCATTTAAAGCAGTAGCTATGGCGAGAGCTGCAAAGCCTACATGAGATAAGCCATCCCCTATCATAGAATATCTTTTTAAAACCATACTTACTCCCAATAGAGCCGCACATAAGGATACCAATACTCCCACCACCAAGGCTCTTACTAGAAATGGATAAGATAGCATTTCACTAATTGTACTAAGCATCTTCTCTACCTCCTTCTAGCAATAGACCTTCTGCATAAACCTTTCCATAAGAGGATTCTATATAATCTGCTGCTTTTCCATAATATAACTGTCTATGTGCCAAATGTAATATATGACTAGCATATTTTATAACAGATATATCATGAGAAACCATAATAACTGTAATACCTAACTTCTTATTAATATTTTCTATCAGCTCATACAATTCCTGAGTTACTACCGGATCTAATCCAGCTACCGGTTCATCTAATAATATAACCTTTTTGGTAGCTGAGATGGCTCTAGCTAATAGCACTCTTTGTTGTTGTCCACCAGATAGCTCCTGATAGCTTTCCTTTCTCATATGGGCTATTCCCATAAGTTCCATATTATCCATAGCAGCTTTTTTATCCGCCTTGGTATAAAACGGTTTTGCTCCCAAGCTATTTAGTCTGCCTGACAGCACTACTTCATAAACACTTGCTGGAAAATCTCTTTGAGCTAATGAGCTTTGAGGTAGATACCCTATCTCTGTTGCCTTTAAGCCATCACCTGTAGTAATGCATCCTTTTACTGGTTTTTTCAGCTTTAACAGGCCCTTAATCAAGGTACTCTTTCCACCACCATTTTCTCCTAATATACATAAATACTCTCCACCTTGTAGAGTGAAATTTACATTTTCTAAAACTATCTTGCCCTGATATCCCAAGGACACATTATCACAAGTAATTAGACTCATATTAGTTGAGTGCCTCCTTTAAAGCTTCTATATTTTTCTCCATAAAATCTATATATGTTAATCCTGCTTCAAAATCTTCCTTTGTTACATTATGACAGGAATAAAATGTCATGATTTTTGCATTAGTTGCTTCCGATATACTCTTTGCTATATTTCCATTGCTAAGCTCTATGGTAAATATCACTGGAATCTTGTCCGCCATAACCTTATCGGTTAAAAATGCTATAGTACTGGCACTAGCCTCTGTATCTCCAGAACAACCCGGAAAGGCAGCATAATAATCCAAACCATATTCCTCTACAAAATACCTAAGTGGAAATCTATCACCTACTACTATTTCTTTTCTCTTTCCATTTTCTACTATGGTCTTAAACTGTTTATCTATATCCTGTAGTTTTTCTACATATGACGCTAGATTACTCTTGTAGCTAGCCTCATTTTTCTTATCCATCTTCAAAAATGTACTACATAAATATTCTGATATAGTTATGGCGTTAGCTGGTGAAGTCCAGACATGCTCATCCCACTCTACCTCTGCTTCACTTGAAGTCTCACTATGAGCATTTTCATCCTCTTTTTCTTCGCCTGATACGTCCATACCTTCTACTGTTTCCTCTTCCACCGTATCTACTATATCCAGTAGCTTTACAACCTTTAAATCTTTGTTATCTACGGATTTAAGTACATTATCCACCCATGTGTCATTTTCACCACCTACATAGATAAATACATCTGCATTTCCTATAGTTATTATATCTTGCGGGGTAGGTTCATAAGAATGTGTCTCCGAACCTGGTTCTAATAACATAGTAACCTCGGCTTTATCTCCTACAACTTGTCTTGCAAAATCATAGGGTGCAAACACAGTTGTCACTACCTTTAGTTGGGAAATCTCGTTACTATCTCCACTCTTTATAGGCACCTCATTTTGGCAGCCAAATAAAGTAGCAGCACATAGTACTATTACCATCATAAATTCTAATAATCTTTTATTCATTTTTATTCTCCTTCTTAATTAAACTATATAGTTAATCGAAAATTTTAATTAAGAAGTTCTACCTTTAGGGAAATTAATGTATCTTTGACTATTACTTGATACATTTTAGATAATACAATTATAAATAGACCTATAACTAGGGCAATGGTGCATAACATCACTACACCTAATGCTAGATTATTAAATATCTGAATAGCCATATGTAGCTCCATGCATATAGGGCATTCCTCGCCAACACAAGTATGTTCAACATTCTCAACCACATATATTTCAGCTAATATAGGCAATACTAATATAGCTAAACATAAAACTATGGCTATAGCTTTTTTTAATTTGTTCATATTAGTATCTCCCTTCAAAAAAATAGTGCCAATATAAAACGCAACTTATTTGCATTTTATATTAGCACTATTAATTTATCATGTCAATGCATCATATATCATCCTAAGGCTACGTCTAAAACCATCATAATTATAAATCCTATAGCAAATCCTATAGTTCCTATATTAGAATGTTCTCCCTCTGAAGCTTCTGGTAATAATTCCTCTACTACTACATATAGCATAGCTCCCGCCGCAAAGGCTAACAAATATGGAAGAGCTGGTGTAATCACACCTGTTAAAGCTATGGTTATAAGTGCTGCTATAGGCTCTACTACTCCTGATAACATACCATATAAAAATGCCTTACCCCTGCCATTTCCTTCACTCTTAAGTGGCAATGATATGATAGCTCCCTCTGGAAAATTCTGAATAGCAATACCTACTGCTAGGGCTAGTGCCCCTGCTGCTGTAATCTGACCATCTCCTGCTATAACTCCCGCTAATACTACACCTACTGCCATACCTTCTGGTATATTATGTAGGGTAACTGCAAGCACCAACATAGTGGTCTTCTTAAGCGCTGTATGAGGGCCTTCCGGCACATCACTCCCTAGGTGTAAATGTGGAATCAATTTGTCCATAGCAAATAAAAATATCATACCAAGTGCTACTCCACTGGCTGCTGGAATAAATGCCAGCTTTTCCATATGCTCTGACATATCAATAGCTGGTATGAGTAATGACCATACCGATGCTGCTACCATAACACCTGACGCAAAACCTAACAATGCTTTTTGCACCTTAGCATTTAAATTATTTTTCAAGAAAAACACACATGCAGCTCCTAATGTAGTTCCTATAAATGGAATTAATATTCCTAAACCTATATTCATGGCTTCCTCCTATAATAAAACGTAAATCAATTTTGCCATATTCCATTATATTCTTATAATCGCTAAAATGCTACAATTATTCCTCCATCACTGGCATACAAGCTGCTAATTCCTTTTGTATCTAATATAACAAAATCTTTAAAATGGTATTTCTCCATCATACTATTCTTTACCTCGAGTGCTCTATCATAGCAATTACAATGTGATATAGCTACCACCTTGTTTTTCATATCTTTACCTATCTCACCCGAATACTCTATCATCTTATTCAATGCCTTTTTAATACCTCTGGTTTGTCCTACCTGCTCTACTATACCATCCACAGCTTCCATATATGGTTTAATACTAAGTACATTAGCTACTGTCGCCTTTATATTAGATAGTCTTCCGTTCTTTCTAAGTGCTTCTAAACTCTCTAATACAAATACTGTCTTAAGCTCATCTACATACTTTGTTACCTTTTCAACTATATCCCCAAAATCTACATTTGCTAAGGCATACTCTTCTATCTTCTTGGCAATCAAGTACTGTCCTGCTGCCGCTGATTTTGAATCAAATATGTGTATATTTGTATCAGGATTATCCTCTATATATAGATTCTTTGCCAGTAATGCACTATTATAAGAACCACTTAGCTTACCAGATAGAGTGATTACATATACATCCCCTGCTCCTTCAAATGCATTCATATAAGCATCAGGTGATGGACAGGCTGACTTAGGACAATCTGCATAAGCAGCTGTTCTCCTAAGAAAATCCTCTTGATTAAAGGTCTCGTCATCTACTATTTCATATCCACCTATATCTATAGTAAGTGGTACAGATACCATATATTTTTTGTCCAAATCTTCTGGTAATAAATCAGTACAGCTATCTCCAACTATCTTAAATTTCATACTATCCTCCGTATATAAGTTGTTATTAGTTTTCAAAGTCGCATTATCTAGTTTTGATTACTAGATACAATATCATATATTTTTACTTTTGTAAACTAACCGAAAGAAAGTAGTCTTAAGAAACCTTATGCTTTTTCTACCTTTGCCGTTTCCGTCTTCTTATCATCTGATAATTTCAATGCCACTACACAGCCTATAGCTAGTGTAACTATACCTGTTAATATAGATACAATTCCTATCTCACCAGTCCCATTTTCACTTATATATTCATAGAATATAGCTATTGGAGAGCCAACTATTAATCCAACAATTGCTGAATACGCATATGTAGGGAATTTGTCTAACACAAACTCTATAAGCTTTGCTACTACCACTATTCCTATAATAACGCCTATTCCAAATGGTACTAATATGCATAGATTATCTAATATCTCTCCACCATCTAGCGAAATAATTGCCTTAATGAAATTCTTTACTGCCTCCATAACAGAATTGTAATATCCAAGAACTGTTAGCATCATAGAACCACTTACTCCAGGTATAATCATAGTAGCAGAAGCTACCATACCTACTAATATAAGCTTTATATATACCATAAGTGAGCCTGTAACTGCTGCTTCTTGTCCCTCTCCTGTAAGTTGTCCCACAATAGGCATACCTACTACTATGGCAAAAAACACAATGCCAAATAGTATATGTATTGCATTTATTTTCTTACCCTTTAGCTCTCTGGTGATAATAGGCATGCTACCTATTATAAGCCCTATAAATAGTAGATTTGTCTGTATAGGTATATGTTTAAACATAGCTGTTATGACAAAAGACAATACGCCTATGCCCACCATCATACCTACACCTATAGGTAACAGTGTCATAATACTCTTCTTTAATTCTTTAAATATATGGGTAAGTGCATGTATCATCTTGTCATATATACCCATCGATACTGCCATAGTTCCGCCACTTACTCCCGGTATAGCATTTGCGACACCCATAACCATACCCCTTAATACATCTTTTATAAAATTCATATTCTTATCTTTCTCCTTGCTCCTAAAATAATTCAAGTTATTTTAACACATTTATTAAAACATATATATGCTTTTACAAAAATTTTACTTTATCTTAACCTATTCTAACCTCTCTAATTTATTAACCACATACAATAGCGAATCGTCCTCCAAGGTAACATAGCTGCTTATATATATGTTATATTCCCCATTACAATCAATATATTCCTCTGAATTTAATATAGTAACAGCTATTTCAGAACCACTTTCTATATGAATATAATTAGCAGCATCTGCTGTATTTCCTGTAGCTTCTTCCAATATCTGTACTGTAGCATTACCGTCACTATCCATTTCAGATTTAAATTTTACCTTATATACCGATATCTTAGCTGCAGCTGAACTACTATTTGAGCTCACGCTATCCTCAGCCGCTGCGCTTTGTGTATCGGCTGCCTTATTGGATTCTTCCCCTACACTTTCTGCATATTCGTCCGCTGTATTTTGATCTGACATCACCGTCTCATCCTTAAGCATATCGCTGTCTCCGATTACAATATTTTTAGTAACAGAGAAAATAGGCACAACTAATATAATAATTAGTAAAGCCGCCGCTATGGCAGAGCCTATTATGGCAAATCTAGTAGCAAATTTAATAATCTTATTATTACCTTGGGCTTTATCTTCTAACCTACTCTCTTTATCTTCTATAGTCTCTTCGGAAATACCTTTCTCGATTTTATCCCATAAATCAGGTGTATTATCTGTAGCATATGATAAAAACATATCTTCTATTTCTTTGTCAGCTATATCTAGATTCTCTACATCCATATCATCATCCATATTGTTTTTATTCATATTTACACCTCCTTAATTTCTTGATAGCTTCTTGATATTTCCATGTTACCGTACCCATGGGCATATCCAATTCACTACTTATATCTTTAAATGTATACTGTGCCAGCACCTTCAGGTTAATTATCTCTCGTTCTACCTTATCCAAAGTATTTAGTGTCTCTTCCATACTTACCTTGGCATCTATTTCCTCTTCAAATCTATCTCCACTGTCCTTATCTGGCATATCATCATATAGTTCTTCCTTTTGGTATTTTCTCATATAATCTATAGCCATATTGTGAGCTATGGTTATAAGCCACTTCTTATGAGCTCCCCCTAATTTGTATGTAGGTGCTATCTTCCATATCTTAATAAAAAACTCAGATGTAATATCCTCAGCTATATGCCTATTCTTTATCACCGCTAATATACTATGATAAATAACTGGATTATATGCTTGGTATATTCGTTTTAGGCCATCTTTGTCCTGCTTAAGCATATCTTCAATGCATTTATCAAATTCTAAATCCGTCAAAACACTTCCTCCTATCTATTATACGTATTAACTTTCTCTTTTTTATGGAGCAATGTAATTTATAAAGCAAAACACAGCAATACTTGGTTTTATACAGTAAATATGTCAAAACAATAAGCGCCTTCATCTATGGAGGCGCTATATATATCTATTTCTTAAAATTACTATGTCCATCTAGAAATCTCATTCTGGCACTTTGATTTTTCTTTGTAACCTCTCCTATCTCATCATTTGCCAGATAAGCCGAGCCCCTAAAATTATGTATCATTTTATTAGCACACTCAGGACAATATCTTCCCGAACGCATCTCTATATTACAGGCCTCACACCTTATAAATATATCCGAACCCTCTGGTATCTCCAGCCTTCCTTCTCTAAGATAGGTCATAATCTTCTTTTCGCTAACATCTGTAGCTAATGCTACCTCCTTAAGACTACTAGCCCCATGTTCATATAAGTATTCTTTTACTTTAGCAAATATTATACTATCTGCCTTAGCACACGAAGGACAATACATATGTCCAACACCATAGTACATGAACAATCTACCACATTTTTTACAACATTTCTCTTCCGATTTCAATCTAGATGTACTAAAACCTGCCATGTAATCCCCCTTTTTTAGATACTTACAAACCTATATATTTTCTAATATTTCTCTATATAGATTTTTACAATTTCCCATTTTTAACTTATGGAGTTATATCCTTTAGTATATCATTGGCATAGATTTCTTGCAATACATCAAATTTCATATCGTCCTCTGTTTTCAAGTTGAAGATTAATGAATTAAATAGTATACTTGTGTATATAAATATATGTATATTATGGAGGTATTGTATGGAAAACCAACGACCAAGACCAGGGGATTTTTATAGACATTTTAAAGGCAAGATATATCAAATTACAACTATAGCACTAGATTCTGAAACACTAGAGGAATGTGTGGTTTATCAAGCTTTATACGACGATTTTAAAACCTATGTACGACCACTTTCTATGTTCACTAGTCTAGTAGATAAGGATAAATATCCTGACGTAGAAGCTACCTTTAGATTTGAGCCTGTTACGTTAGAGCTAGTAGATAATTCTAGTCTAGATGCTTATCCTGAGTCAGACAATGTAACAGATACCAACTCTAGTGTGTCTGAACCCGAACCTATATTGGAGAGGGAATTAACCCCGGAAGAGATTATAGATGATTTACCTCCTATGCTCATTGCCTTTTTAGATGCACCTACTTATCACAAGAAATTAGAGGTATTTGAGCTGATGCATAAAGCTATTTCTACTAAGCTTCTATGTGACATAGCTACCTCACTAGATTTATCCGGCCTACCAGAAAATCAGGAGGATGCTTATTATTACATTAAGAAAAATCTTGAAACCGAAGTTCGCTTTGAACGTCTAGGACGCTAGGAGGTATTATATGATTAAACATAAGACAAAGGTACTAATAGACTCTAAGATAAATGCTCTAGTTATGAATTCAGAGAATAATTACAAAGATTTAGCCCGCCAGGCTCTAATAGATCTAACTAATACAGTAGAAGACCTAAGAGAAAAAGGCGAGCTAAAAGAAAAGGACTATATGAAAGTAAAAAAAATAGTAGATGACTATACTATGCGTATGAAAGGTTATCATCACTAGGATAGAGCTTACAAGCTCTATCCCTTTCCATGTACACTACATTCTAGGTCTAGTATTTGACCATTAACTATCTTATAGCTTATAACACCCTTTTCCTTACATCCACAATAAAAGGTATTATTTGCAGTATCTGCTGGCTCATAATTAAGCCTTGCAAGTACATCATTAAGAACCTTTTCTACCTCTTCACTATCATCCAAATTTACGTTACCTTCCGCACACTGAGCATCAAATTCACTTTTTATGGCTTCTCTGTTATTTACACAATGTGCCTCTTTGGATTTCTTTATATACTTTAGTAACATCGGTGCCAGCACACCTGCTAGCACCATCATTATGGCGATTACTATAATAATCTCCACCATAGAAAATCCTTTATTTTTCATATCTTCTCCTTATGTGCAATAAATAGTGTTTCCCTTATATATCCCACTTATCACATAGATTGTTTATCTGGTCGGTAAATCTAACCAAATCCTTATTAGCTCCGCCCTCATTCTTCTTTGCTACAACTAATAATCGCTGTGCAGCAGCAATTAATCTAGCAAATACATCCATAGTACGTTTAGTCTTAGGTGATACCTTAAGCTTCTGGACTTTATTTCCTTCTACCATCCAAGTATCTGCAACTAAATCATATATTCCACCAGAATATGGTGCATATGCTTCATAACCATACTCGTGCTGTATACATTCCTTAAAATTCTCACATACCCCATCTTCACCATGTACCACAAAGCTCTCCATGCCTATGTTTTTTTGCTTGAATACCTGAATGGCACCTTCTTGAGAAAGCTGAGCTATGCCTTTTTCGAACTGTTTGCGCTTAAGAGAATCCTTAGGTTGTACCCGGGCAAAAATTTCCGGTGGAAATACAGGAAAGTCAGGAAAGAAAAATTTCTTTTTTTCTGAGCAAACCGTATCACCAATGGAAAAAATACCTGGATCAAAGACACCGATAATGTCACCTGGGTATG
>CAZOUU010000015.1:0-14246 GCA_964583045.1 uncultured Lachnospiraceae bacterium
CAGTATACTTAGATTATAAGCTTTATAATAATAAACTACAATATTTTTTTAAAAAGTATAAATTATTTTATGGCGTTAGTCGATATAATATATGAACTTTAAACATATTCTCAACCAAGGAGGGTTAAATATGAATATTAATAACGTAACTGGCTATTCTGATACTACAGTATCTACATTAGCCAACAATTTAAACAGCAAGGACGCTGAGACTACTACTAATAGTAATTTAGAGGATGGAGTTATATACGAGAAGACATCTGATACTTCTTCAAAAAAGACTACCTATACCCCTAATCAGTCAGTTATAGATCAGCTTAAAGCCGATGCTGAGAGTAGAACTTCACAGCTTAAGAGCTTGGTAGAGCAATTATTTACTAAACAAGGTAAGACTTATGATGCTGCTAACATATGGAATCTTATAAGACAAGGTGACTATACAGTAGATGCTGAGACTGCCGCTAAAGCCAAAGAAGACATATCCGAAGATGGTTATTGGGGTGTTAAGCAGACCTCTGAGCGTATCTTCTCATTTGCCAAAGCTTTAACTGGTGGAGATCCATCTAAGGTGGAAACTATGAGAGCTGCTGTTAAGAAAGGTTTTGATGCCGCAGCTAAGATGTGGGGTGGCGACCTACCAGAGATATCCAGCCAGACTTATGATGCAGTTATGAAATCATTTGATGAATGGTCCAAAGAAAATTCAACAGAGCAATAGTTACAAAGGATATAGGCATTTGCCTATATCCTTTTATTATGCTTTTTATCTTATATACATTACATCAGCACGCATTATTCATTTACCCTTTTACTATAACTAATTTATCCCCTGGTTGTACCTCTTCCTTTTCCAACTCATTTATCTGAACTATACTCTCCACCGTAGAATAATAAGTCTTTGCTATACCCCATAGCGTATCTTCTGGTTTTACTATATAGCCAGTTATCCCTGGCAGCTCATTTATACGGGTATAATCTATAGGTTTTATCTCTATATCTGTTATGGCTTTTTGTTCTTTGTTGCTAAAGGCTATAAAATCTGTATTAACTACAGCTTTAATTTCTACCTCTTCACCACTAACCATTATGGCATTTATCTGTTCTAGCTTTGCATTTATCTTGTAGTCCGTATTCTCGTCCATTCCCTGACCTTCTACTACGAAACCAAATGGCACAGTGCTGGCATATGAGCTTATAGGATGTTTGTCGTCATCTGTTATATAGGCTATTCCTATATCTATAACACCCTCTATGCTAACTCCATCCTTGGTTAGCTTTGTATCATCTACCTTTACCTCACCATCCACATAGCATATTTGTAGTATTTTCTGATCGCTATTTTCTATAACTACTCTTTCCTGCACTCTGTCCTTAGCATTGTTTTTTACTATCAATGAATTGTTTGGATAGCTTACTCTAGTTATATCTATATCCACAGTAGGAGAATACATATCACTAAGCACTTTGTATTCCTTGTCTTCATATATATTTATATCCAACTGTAGGTGAGCATCTACCTCTAATACTCTTACTTCCCCGTCTGCATCTGGCTTCGGAATTACCTCTACCTTGCCTAAGGTTACATCTATATCCCCTATCATATTGTCTTGACATTTTGGACATTCTATATTTTCTGTAAATGGCAGCTTCGTGGTTATGTACTGAACTGGCATCTGTTCTTCCTTGCCTAGATAGACTATAAATATCTGCAGCTCGCCTGACAGCTCTATGCTATTATTTCTAGGCTTGTAGGTTACATTTCCTAGAGATACCTTCTTCCACACTATGTCATATATATTAGGTTTGTTAGCCGATAGCTCTATACTATCCTTTATTCTACATTCATCATACTTAGATACCACTTTTTCTGTCTCATTTATGGTTTTATATAAGCATTGTATTTTTTCGCCATTTTCTATGTCGCTGGCTCCATATATCATCTCATCCTCAGTTACATCCACATCTACTCCTATAATACCCTTTATGGCTACTTTTCTAGAATTAATAAGAGATATGGACAAATCCTCTATCACTGACTTTACTTTTACCTTGTTAGTGGCATCGACATTATCTACATTTACTATCTCCTCTACCACCACCACGCTATCCATAGAGTCTAAGTCACCTTCTGCATTACTACTGGCATACAGTATAGATACCCCTATCTCCTTTACAAGCTTTATTTTGTCCTTATCAGCTTCCGCTCTATTGCCTATTAGCTTGGCATCCCACATAACAATTCGCTCTATATCATCCTTTATATCCGGCACATTTATATTGTCATCTACTGTTAATTTTATGTTCTTCCTAGCTATTTTTTTCGTTACATTTATCTCTTTTTTGGCTAAATGCATATACTAATCCTCCTATCATTATTGCACACCTATTACAATATATGCAGCTTAATGAATTAGTAGACTAATAAATGTATTCTTAGTGTTTTCTTCCTATTAATGTCTTTAGCAGTGATGCCACAAATATAATAATATATCCTACAAAGCTCCATTTATCTGGCATCTGGCTGAGGAATAAAAATCCAAGTAAGGCTGCAAACGGAATCTTGGCATAATCATATACTGCTATCTCACTTGCTGGCGCCTTGGTATATGCTGCTGTTATAGCAAATTGTCCTCCTGCTGCTGACAGTCCACATAGCAGCATCATAGCTAGCTGATATAGGCTAGGCTTATCAAAATTCACTACAGAATATGGCAACGCCGCCACGCAGGAAAATATGGAAAACGCTAACACAACCACTGGTCCTGCTACACCTCTACTAGTAGATTTTCTTAAGAATGTGTATGCTACACCTGCAAACAAACCACTGCTTAAGCCTATTAACGCTGGGAATAATTCTATAGCTTCACCAAATGGCTTAAGTACACATACTGCTCCTATAAATGCCAGTATTACACACCCTAGCTGATAGGGCTTTATGGTCTCCTTTAGTACAAAATAGGAACATATAATTGCAAAGAAAGGAGACAATTTATTTAACAATGAGGCATCTGATATATTTAGATGATCTACTGCATAGAAATTGCAAAATACTCCCATAGTTCCAAAGAAGCATCTGGCAAGCACTCCTAATTTTTCTCCCTTCATATCAAATTTAATCTTCTTTTTCCTAAGCAGTATAAATGCAAATATAGCCGCTACTAAATTTCTAAAGAAGCTTTTCTCTACGAAGTTTATATCTCCCGCCAATCTAATAAATAGATTCATACAGGCAAAGAAAAATGCTGCTAATAATATGCATATGATTCCTTTTCTATAATTTTGTTTTCTTAGCTTTTCTTCTTTTGTCATATCCATACCTCTATAATCAAATTATATTATGATTATACTCTTTTATTATTTAAATACCACTGGTAGATTGTATGCCTCACATTTCAATACTATATATGGGTATGTAATACTCCCTTTATCTTCTTCATCATTAGACACCAATGTGGTATCCACATATATAGCATTTTCTGTTAGATATAATTCATCCACCGTTACACACAGATTGCTTCTATCCTGTCCTCCATAGCCGATTATTATATACAAAGAGGTTTTATTACCATAGGTCATCTTAAATGGCTCCTGCTTCTTAGCATCTATTATCTCTAATAATTCTTTAGGCAGTCTATTATCTTCGCATATGTCGTACTCTATATCCGCTATCTTTTCTATCTTATTTTCCGTACTACAGCCTGCTAGGGAAATTAAAAAGAAGCCTACTAAGATGCACATTGTCATTTTCATAAGATTCTCTTTAATATATAATATATAAATTTCGATATCCACACTACCTTTTCATATACTCGCTCTATACAGTATATGATATACATACATTAAATATATTTTATAACATAGTATTAATCATATCTAATACATTCTGTCCTAATTCTTCTGATATCTTCTTAGCATCCTCTAGACTGCTGCCTTTAACACCATAGTAGAATTTAACCTTAGGCTCCGTTCCAGAAGGTCTAACGCACAACCAGGCATCCTCACTTAAATCATAGTATAGTACATTTGAACTAGGAAGACCTGTATTAGTCTTAGCTCCCGTCTTCATATCCACTATAGTATCTGTCTTATAATCACGAGCTGATAGCACATCATATCTGCCCACCTTAGCAGGAGTATTTTCTCTAAGTGTGTTAAGTATCTCTTGAATCTTAGCTAAGCCTTCTATACCCTTAAGGGTAATAGTCTTTATGTTATCTATGCAATATCCGTATTTGTTATACATGTCTATCATAGCATCCCATAAGGTCTTACCTTGAGTCTTATAGTAAGCTGCTGCCTCGCATAAAGCCATAGTCGCTACTATAGCATCCTTATCTCTGGCATGAGTTCCTATTAGGCAGCCATAGCTTTCTTCAAATCCGAATAGATATGTGCCTTTGCCGCTATTCTCAAAGCCTAATATCTGTTGTCCTATAAACTTAAATCCTGTAAGTACTTCTATTAATTTTACATCATATGCCTTTGCTATCTCATCTGCTAGATTAGATGTAACTATAGTCTTAATAAGTGCACCATCCTCTGGCAGCTTTCCATCTCTAGCCTTCATCTGACTAATCTCATAATCTGCAAGCAGACATCCCGACATATTTCCGGTAAGTGTTACATACTCGTTACTCTTACTATCCTTTACATATACTCCTAATCTATCTGCATCTGGGTCAGTTGCTAGAACAAGGTCTGCATCCTTTTCTTTAGCTAATTTCAATGCTAATGTAAAGGCTTCTTCTGCCTCTGGGTTAGGGTAGCTAACTGTAGGAAATTCACCATCTGGTAATTCCTGTTCTGGTACTACATATACATTCTCAAAGCCTATCTCTTTTAATATTCTTCTAGCCGGTATATTACCTGTTCCATGAAGCGGAGTATAGACTATCTTAAGGTCTTTACCTACTGCATCTATACTATCCTGGTGTATAACTAATTTCTTAAGCTCTGATATATATACATCATCTACTTCGTTACCTATGGTTACATATAATCCCGCCTTCTTAGCCTCTTCTATGTCCATAGTCTTGCAGGTAGATAAATCTTGTATAGCCTTAACCTCATCCATAATACCTTTGTCATGAGGAGGTGTAATCTGTGCACCATCCTCCCAGTATACCTTGTAACCATTATATTCTGGTGGATTATGACTAGCTGTTACATTTATACCTGCTATACAGCCTAGGTGCCTTACTGCAAATGACAACTCTGGAGTAGGTCTAAGTGATTCAAAACGATATGCTTTTATTCCATTAGCGGCTAGACATAGGGCGGCTACATCTGCAAACTCTGGTGATTTTCTTCTAGAATCATATGCTATAGCTACGCCTTTATCCTGACCACCTTGAGCTATAATATAATTAGCCAAGCCTTGTGTGGCTCTTCTTACTACATAGTCATTCATACGATTGATACCAGCACCTATAATACCTCTAAGTCCGGCTGTACCAAACTCTAGCTCTGCATAAAATCTCTCTTTAATTTCATTTTCATCAGCTTTAATACTTTCTAATTCTGCCTTTGTTTCTTCATCAAAATATGGATTAGTAATCCATTCCTGATATATTTTTTTGTAGTCCATCTCATATCCTCCTGTATTATTCTTCTGTGTTATCTGATATTACACTTTTTAATTCTTCATAGCTCAAAGTATCATCAATACCCGAATTTATAAGGGTAATGGTATAGCTCTTAGTTTGATACCCTGCCTTAGCTAATGTGATGGTGTGTGTACCTACTGTCTTAGTAAAGCTTGCTGGTGTCTCACCTATATATTGACCATCTACATACAAGGTTACTCCTATAGGAGTGGTTACTGTTACTTTATTACCTGTAGTAGTGGATGAGCTGCTATTTGTAGTCTCTGTAGTGGTTGATTTACTGTCCTCTTCTGTAGTGCCAGACTCCAGAGCAAAATCTCTAATCTTGTAGGGTTCGCCTACTTTAATGTAGCTTGAGTATGTAGTATATCCATCTGCAAATATTTTAATGCGGTGAAATCCATATACGGTTTCATATTCCTGAGTGTGATCTATTAAATCTCCATCTATATATACCCTTGCATCTGCAGGCTGTATATTAAAGCTAGTTATTCCTGTCTTCGCAGGCTCTATCTGTATCTCCTTAAGACTTACTGTTATAGAATCATTCTTAGGCACTGTAATATTCATATATCCTACATGATCACCCTTGCATATTCTTAACTTATAATCCCCTTCTCTAACTGCTAATAGCATAGTGTCTGTAACAGGAACTATAACATCATATCCTATCTCTACCATACCACCTAGATATGTATCATAATCAGCCAGGGTAACATATCCATGCCCATAATCCACATATATCGAACATATTCTACCCTTATATCCTCTGATGGTTACCTCATCCTCTGAACATAACTCATCTGCTGATACTAGCTTATCCTCAGAAAATACTAACAAATCATTGGAATATATATATCTATTATCCTCAGTAATAACCTCCTGAGTATTAGCATTAACTGACACCTTATTAACCTTAGTTTTCTCCCAGGCATCAGCATCTAATTCAATAGACACCAATTTGTTACTCACTGAATTATAGCTTATATCCACAAGCTGACCTAATTTAAGTAAACTAGCTGCCATGACCTGATCGTACTTGTCTCTAACATCTACTCCACCATTATAATGTAACTGATATTCCTTGCCATCATCTATATTAATAAATGTCATAAGTCCATTATCTATATCCATAGACTTTATAACTGCAATCATCTTCATAGGTGATAATTCTATACCATCTACTTCTGTCGATGCCTTATCAACATTAGTTGACCCTTTATGCTGGCACGCTGTACACATAATCACTATCAATACAAGAAATGCACTGTATATACCTATTTTCTTCATCCTTATTCCACCTTTGGACATTTGTCTTATTATAACTTAATTATAATTAAATGTGAATACCATATAAATCACTAAATAACACTAAAAATTTGTCTAACTCTTGTTGTTTTTCTATAGTATTCTTCAATTTTTCCAGCATTTTAGGCGGAACAAATGTTTTTTTAGTATTATAATATCTATTAGTAATTTTATAAAAATTTTCTGGATACATCAGCATTAAATATAAAAATTTGTAATCTATTTCTCCTAGCGGAACTATTTTCTCATATTCCTCTATTATAGTTTTAACCGGATTTAATTCATAATTAGTTTTTTCCATAGTTTTTCTTATAAGCTGATATAGGTCCATAAGTTGATTATCAATAAAAAATCTGTCTAGGTTAATGGTAGCCACATAATCATTTCCAATTACTACATTATGCTGATTATATGTGCCATGGCATATACCTACAGGCACCTTCATATCACCAAAGGAAAACGTAGCTAGCTTATCCTCCACTCTTTTAGCCAGATCATATAGTTTATCAAAGCAGGCGGTGTATACCAGCTCAAATTCATTTTTATCATTCTTATATTTGATGTATTTTTTTACCCGTACCAGCTCTCTATTTCTCTTATCTAACACCCTTAATATCCTATCCTCTTCCTCCATCTTCCATATATCCATATCCCTCATAACCATATGCAGCTGCCCCAGATTATTAGCCGCTATCATTAGGTCATCATTACTTTCTAGATTACATTCTCTACCCTCAAAATATTCTCTTAATATATAAGGTGTCCTATATCTGTCGTAGGTTAATAACTCTCCCTTAGAATTCTCGTAAAATCTATCTATGTACTTAAATCCTCTTCTATATAATTCCTCCTTAAGCATATGCTCCTTGTATATACGTTTTTCACCTTCATTTAGCTTTACCAGCTGTCTTTTTCCTCTATTGGTGTCGTATATCAATCCTCCCCGACCTCTTTTTAGACCGTATATCTCCATGTCATATTTTTCTACTACCTCTGCTAATTTATCAATCAAAAATACCCCTCCATACAATTAAACTTCTTTTAATCATATGAAGAGGCGCAAAAATTAAGTACCACTATATTCTATATCTTGTCACAAATACAAAATTCATCTATCTAACTGTTCCCATATAGCTAAGGCTTGTGTTTTTAGTATATCGTATTCGTTAAGCTCTGGTTCCTCCAAAACCATATCCAGCAATTTATTAAATATGGTTTTCATATGTGGTCCTGGTTTAATTCCTAGCTCTATAAGCTTATTACCATCTATGGCTAAATCCTTTACACTAAGACAATTCTGTTCCTCAACTATTTCCTCATATAGCTTTTCTATACCAGCAATAATCTCTAATTTCTTTTCTCGTCCAAAGTCACTTTGTCCCGCTATATCTGCTCGTTTAATCTTCACATAATCATCAAATAGATCTGTACCCATCCTACTAAGTGATCTTCTAAAGCTTTTCTTGGCAGGTATCTCTGATAGGGCAAAATCATGCCACTCCACTAACCGCTTTACTCTATCAATAGTCTTGTTATCTAGCTTCATTCTTTTAAGTACTGCAGCCGCCATATCTACACCCGCTACATTATGTCCATAGAAATGGTCTATTCCATCTTCTCCTATGCTTCTAGTAGCAGGCTTTGCTATATCATGTAGCAATGCTGCCCATCTAAGTACTGGCGTAGACTCTATTGCCTTAACTACTTCTATGCTATGTCTTCCCACATCATACATATGGTACATATTATTCTGAGGGGTCTCCATCATAGCATTAAATTCTGGCAGTATAATATCTGTAATTCCCATATCATAAGCATCTATAAGCTTCTCCGGATGTCTGGACACCAGCAGCTTAGTTAGTTCTACCTGTATACGTTCTGCACTTATGTCTTTTAGAAATTCTGCCTTTGCAACTATAGCCTTCTTGGTATTCTCCTCTATATCAAAGCCTAGTTGAGCCGAAAATCTAACAGCCCTTAGAATTCTTAATGCGTCTTCATCAAATCTATCCTCTGGATTACCTACACACCTTATAATCCCGGCCTCCAAATCCGCCATACCACCATATATATCTATAAGTCCTTCTACCTCGTTATAGGCCATAGCATTTATGGTAAAATCTCGACGTTTCAAGTCCTCTTCTAGATTAATAGTAAATGTAACCTCACTAGGTCTTCTATGGTCTTCATATTTACCATCCACACGATATGTAGTTACCTCGTAGCCTTCTTTACCACACATAATAGTAACTGTTCCATGCTCTATACCTGTATCAATAGTTCTTCTAAATAGACTCTTAGTAATCTCAGGGGTAGCATTAGTAGTTATATCCCAATCATCTGGTGTCTTACCTAGTATTACATCTCTAACACAGCCACCTACAATGTATGCTTCATAACCATTCTCTATTAATTTGTCTATGATGCATTTCGCATCCTCTGGCATCTTAATAACCATATTGCCCTCCTTAACCTAAGAAACCGGCAATTACGCCGGCTCTTAAGAAATCCTATATGTGATTAGTATGCTCTTCCGAAATATACCATCTTCTTAGCTGGTTTTCCGCAGTGAACGCACACCTCGCTAATGCATTCTTGTTCAAATGGCATACATCTTGTACTTGCTCCTGTTTCTTCTTTTATGGCTTCCTCGCAAGAAGTATCTCCACACCACATAGCTTTTACAAAGCCCTGTTTGTTCTCTATAATATCTGTAAACTCTGCCCAATCAGCTGCTACATGTGTGTTCTTTTCTCTATGAGCTAATGCTTTATTATACATATCCTGTTGTATTATAGGCATTAATCTCTGAACCTCGACCGCTATATCATCTATAGCTACCGTTATCTTTTCTCTTGTATCTCTTCTTACTATAACCGCTTGGCCTGCTTCTATATCCTTAGGTCCTAACTCTATTCTTACTGGTATGCCTCGCATCTCCTGCTCACTAAATTTCCAACCAGGGTTCTTGTCAGTAGTATCTGTCTTAACTCTTATTCCAAGCTTAGCTATACTTTGTCTCACTTCCTCAGCCTTCTCTAATACGCCTTCCTTTTTCTGCATAATAGGAATAACCATAGCTTGAACTGGCGCAACCATAGGCGGCAACACAAGTCCACTATCATCACCATGCACCATAATGATAGCTCCTATTAATCTAGTAGTCATGCCCCAAGAGGTCTGGTGTACATATTGCAGCTTATTATCCTTATCAGTATATTGAATCCCAAATGCCTTAGCAAAGCCATTACCAAAGTTATGACTAGTTCCTGATTGTAAGGCTTTACCATCATGCATTAACGCCTCTATAGTATATGTAGCCTCTGCCCCTGCAAATTTCTCTTTCTCTGTCTTTTGACCCTTTATAACTGGCATAGCTAATATCTTCTCACAGAAATCAGCGTATACATTTAGCATCTGTATTGTTCTAGCTTCTGCATCTTCAGCTGTAGCATGAGCAGTATGACCTTCCTGCCATAAGAACTCTCTAGAACGCAAAAATGGTCTAGTCTCCTTCTCCCATCTAACTACCGAACACCATTGATTATATACCTTAGGCAAATCTCTATATGACTGTATCTCATTCTTATAGAAATCGCAGAACAAGGTCTCTGATGTAGGTCTAACGCATAATCTCTCCTGTAGAGGATCTACTCCACCATGAGTAACCCAAGCTACTTCTGGCGCAAAACCTTCTACGTGATCTTTTTCCTTTTGCAATAAACTCTCTGGTATAAACATAGGTAGATATACATTCTCTACACCTGTCTCTTTAAATCTATCATCTAATTGTTTCTGAATTAATTCCCATATAGCATAGCCAGAAGGCTTAATAACCATACAGCCTTTAACGCTTGTATAATCCATAAGTTCTGCCTTTTTAACAACATCTGTATACCATTTTGCAAAATCCTCATCCATAGAGGTAATTGCTTCTACTAATTTCTTATCTTTAGCCATAGTATTTCTCCTTAATATTCAATCTTGGTTCATTATATAGCCCACACAATTACATTTCAAGCTATATTTTTCTCAAGCAGTCTTTTCCTTTTTATTCTTTACTTACATTTTTGTATATCTCTCTGGCTAATAAAAATCCTACTGGACCTATTATAAATCCTATCACTCCAAATATTCTATACCCTACATACATCATAAATATAGTAACCACCGGATATAAATCCATATATCCCCCTAACATCTTAGGTTCTATTATCTGTCTTACAAATATGCAGGCAATATACATAATCAAATATACTATTCCTACATATACATCTCCATTTACAAAGGAATATGCTATGCACGGAATAATTATAATTCCTGCTCCAAATATAGGAAGCATATCTACTACTCCTATTAGGATTCCCAGCAATATATAGTAAGGGTTGTCTATTATCCTAAGACCTATAATGCATATAGCTATATCTATAACACCTATCAAGCCCTGTGCTTTTATATATACTACAGCCATACCCCACATATTTTTAATGATTTCTACTACTCGTTTTATCTTATCACTATTGCCTATATTTTCTTGCATTTTCTCAAAATCTCGCAATGTATATATAGTTGCTGTTATAGAGATAATTATAGTAATGGTCCAGGTAAATACTGACTCCACCCATGCCTTACCTGTACCCCATATAACCATAGCCCATTTATCTGCGTTACTCCTTCTTAGGCTATCCACAAAGCTTCCCATTGCACCTTTTACCGAGCTTCTTTTTATAGAAAATGTATCTCCTATGAAATTGCAGCAGCCATCTATGCAGCCTATTGCCTTTTCTCTGTAAAAAGGAAAATATGATATTAACTTTCCTATTTGCGGTGTGGCGGTTTTATATATGGTATATATTAATAATTAAAAATAAACAGATGATAACCACCAGTACTACACTTACGACTCCTCTTTTTAACCTTGTATTTTCACACACTTTATTTATCAATGGATTGCATAATATAGCTACTAATATAGAAATCAAAAAAGGAATTATAAGCGGACATATATATCTAAATCCTATATACATACCTAATATAATCCCTAATAATATACTTATATTTTTAAGTCTAGTTGTTATCATAATCACCCGCCTATGTATACACTATAGTTAACATAGCTAGTATGTGATTATCTATATGATAATATACCTATATCCTCTGCAATCAAAAATCCTCCATCTCTATTACTTCAAACGCTTCACCCTCTGGTTCATATTTGAATACCAGCTCTTCACCAGTAGTCGGATGAGTAAATTCTATCCTGGTAGCACATAGACCAATCTGCTTATAATTCTTTTTAGTCTTAGCAAATTTAGGATTATACTTAGTATCTCCCCATATACCTGCATGCTTATTAGCCATCTGAACCCTAATCTGATGATGTCTTCCTGTTATAAGATTAATAAGCACATAACTAAGCAATCCTTCATCTGACTCTAGCACATCCAATACTTCGTAATCCAATATAGCCTCTTTAGCTCCCACTGTAGTTTTATCTACTATCCTTGATACATTGGTCTTAGGATCATGATATATATAATCCGTTAGAGTACCCGACCAGTCTGGTAATTCCCCTGTAAGCACTGCCTGATAATATTTGTTAATCTCTCCATCTGTTATCTGCTTTGTAAGAGAAGCTGCAGCTTCCTTGCTTCTGGCAAATAACATAATTCCAGAAACCGGTCTATCTAATCTATTAATAACTGCTATGTATGGTTCTTCTGCCATATTCTCTGTCTCATATACATAATTCTTAAGGCAGCTTACCATATCCTCAGATACACTTCTATCACTCTGTGCTGGTACGCCACTAGGCTTAATAGCCACGATTATATCCTGATCTTTATATAATATATTAGCCTTCACTATTACTCTCCTATTTTATCTTATTCTATACCTTAAATCTGTAGCCTACACCCCAGATAGTTTCTATGTATTGTGGGTTACTGGTATCGTATTCTATCTTTTCTCTAATCTTTTTGATGTGCACAGTAACTGTAGCTATATCCCCTATGGAATCCATACCCCATATGGTGTTAAATAATTCATCCTTTGAAAATACTCTGTTTGGATTAGATGCTAGAAATACCAATATGTCAAACTCCTTATTAGTAAACATCCTCTCTTCATCATTTACAAATACTCTTCTAGAAGTCTTATCTATTCTTATGCCTCTGACCTCTAATACATCACTCTCATCTGGTTTAGAACCAATAAGTCTATCATATCTGCTAAGGTGAGCTTTTACTCTGGCTACCAGCTCGCTAGGGCTAAAGGGTTTTGTTATGTAGTCGTCTGCTCCCATACCAAGACCACGTATCTTATCCAGATCCTCCTTCTTTGCTGACACCATAAGTATTGGTACATTAATAGTTTTTCTTATATTCATACATATCTCAAAGCCATCCATATCTGGCAGCATAATATCCAATATAATCAATGAATATCCACCTGCCAATGCTCTTTCTAAACCTTTTTTTCCGTTGCCCTCTATAGTTACCGAATATCCACTGAGTTCAAGATAATCCCTCTCTAATTCTGCTATGCTTATTTCATCTTCAACAATTAGTATCTTGTCCATCTACATTCTCCTTGCCTGATTTTAAGGTAAATCTTATAGTAGTACCCATACCTTCAGTGCTTTGTGCGACTATATCTCCACCATGCTCTTCTATAATCTTCTTAGCTATAAATAATCCTAATCCACTACCTCCTGTAGAAGAATTTCTAGAGGAATCCGCTCTATACATACGGTCAAATACATATAGCAATTCTCCCTCCTTTATACCTTTTCCATTATCCTCTATCTCTACCTCTATGCCATCCTTTACATCTCTAATACGTATATTTATTATACCCTGTTCCTTATCGTTGTATTTAACGGCATTGGTAATTATATTATTTACTACTCTCTTTATCTGCTCTGGATCCAGCATTACTTTTGTATCCTTCTTACATAGATTGGTATAATTCAATCTTATATTTTTGCTCTCCAAATCTATACCAAGTTCTTCTACGCAGTCTCCAAAATAGCCATCTACAGATATCTCTCTAAAATTATAAGGAACGGTACTATTATCTATCTTACTATATACCGCTAATTCATTAATAAGTGCATCCATCTCATTAGCCTTTTTATAGATAGTCTTAATGTATCTATCCATCTTCTCTGGTGTGTCAGCTACACCATCCATAATGCCCTCTACATAGCCCTTTATAGCTGTAATAGGGGTCTTAAGGTCATGGGATATATTACTAACCAGCTCTCTATTTTCTTCCTCATAGCGTAATCTTAAATCTATAGATTCCTTAAGCTTTGCCCTCATCTCATTA
>CAZOUU010000016.1:0-14142 GCA_964583045.1 uncultured Lachnospiraceae bacterium
TCCCATAATACAGTATAATTCTTCTTGTAATCATCACCATTTAATGTAATAGTAGCTATACCATTATCATCTATAGGTACTAGGCCATTATCTCCTTTTATGCCTTCAAAGGTATAACCCTCTCTTACCAAATCCTTTGTATCTATCTGATAAGTAGTTGTATCACCCGTTACAGCTACATCTGTATTTATATCTGCTCCGCTAGGATTAGCAGATGTATAGGCATTAGATATCGTAACACCATAGGCTTTTATAGTTCTCTCCATATAGAAATTAGCCTCAGCAACCTCTTTCACTGTATAGGTAGTATATTTTTCTCCTGTACAATCTATATTATCATACCAATAAGCGTAATCATAATATGTAGTATTCAAACTGCTAAGAGTTGTAGAATTATACTTTGACAAATCTATCTTATCTCCTACTTTAATTCCAGATGCCGTCGCAAGTAGTGTACTATAATAGTTCTTATCGTGATCATAGTAATTAAATTTCAATACAATATCTGTTGTTTCATCTAGTGTTTGTACCTGTGGTGCTTCTACTATAGGAGTTAACTCATCTCCTTTGGTAGCATTATCTGGTACTGTTTCTGCAGTAGTGGTTATGTCCTTATCGTCTGATACTAATGGTTCACCCTGATCAGCATCTATATTCTCTATTACCCTTTCCACTGCTGGAGGTTCTTCCGTAGTAACTAAATCACTAGAGGCTGAGCTTGTCATAAAATATGATTGTGATATAAGCAATACTAAGGCTAATATAGTAGCAACTACCTTCTTAGAATTACCCTTACTCCATACAAAAGCATAAGAAACAGCACTAATAATTGCTACTAGTGCTAATGTTGGATATACAAATAATTTATGTTTCTTTCCGAACTCCAATAATTTCTTTATAATTAATTCTTTTAACTTCATACGTCCACCTCATATTTATGTATTAATATTATTAATCTATGTATTTACACTATTATATTACAGTATAACATAATCTAAGATATTTATCGACATTTTTTCCACAAAGTTTTACACAATTTCCGTTCTATTTATCTGTTTTTTTACCCTTTATATTAAATATCCCTTTCTTACTTTTAATAGTCGCTTCCAAGGCTTCGGTTTCAACCGAATCTGCTACCTCTTCCTCGGTCCCATCATTTTTCTCCTTCAGTCTTAAAGGTGTCGGATAATTCACATTATTATTAAACCAGTCGTTTATTATAGTTTTAAATGAAGCTGTGAGCGGTACCGCAATCAGCATACCCAGTAACCCTCCTACATTACCTCCTATTAATATAGCAAGCATAGTAAATACTGGATGTAATCCTACACTATCTCCTACTATTCTAGGTGCGATTAAATTATTATCTATCTGTTGCACTATAACCATCGCTACTATAACCCATATAACCATCTTATACTCGCCACTTAGTAATGCCATAAGCATAGCTAAAACAGTTCCGATAACCGGTCCTATGTATGGTATAAGATTACATATACCTGCTATAATACCTATAATAACCGCTGAATCCACTCCAACAATAGCTAGGGCAATAGCTGATAATATACCTATAATTATTGCATCTACTAGTTGTCCTCTTATGTAATTACTAAAGGAGTTATTTATTATACCTCCTGCTTTACTAAGGGATTTACCCAGTCTGCTCTTTCCAAATATAACATAGTAAAATTTCTTCCATATATCTATAAAATATTCTGAGTCAATTAATAAATATGCACTAATAAATATAGCGAGAAAGGTAGGTACTATATTACTGGTTATCCCCGCTATCTTAGTTGGCAATGTAGATATACCAGTAGCTAACCAGCCCTGTATGCCAGTGACTATCTTTTCTGCATACTCTGCAAATATTGCTGGACTATCTATATTATGCTCCATTAGGAATTGATTTACATCGCCTATACTAAATTGAATATTATTAATGTATCCTGTTATTTTCGCTGTTATGGTATTAAAGTCTGTAAACCCTGTTATCTTACCACCTATCATAAAATAAATGCCTGTTATAATACCACCTATAGCAGCTAATACAATAATATATGCTATAAATACACCTATACCTCTTTTTCTCTTACCCTTACTAAAAAATTTGATTTTTCCTAATTTATCTTCAAAGAAATTAACTAATGGATATAGCACATAAGCTATGCAAAAGGCTATAATAAGAGGTTTAAATAAAGAGGCTATATGGCTTAATACATTTCCCACCGTCTTTACTATATCTCCTATATTTCCCATAATTCCAAAAGCAATATATATAACTATGCTCGTCATTACAATATATGCACAATACTTAAGTAACTTTTTATCTATATCAAATTTCATTTAAATACTCCTTCCACGTCATCCTTTTGTGAATAATTATACCTATAGGGCCTTATAAAAGCAACAATATTTCTTTCCAATGCCTATACCCTAGGCCATCTCACTAACTGCTGCTAAAGCCGCTACTGCGCCATCTGATGCAGCTGTAGTTAATTGTCTCACTTCTTTACTTCTTACATCTCCCGCTACATATACTCCATTTATATTTGTTTTGCAATTCTCTCCTGCCATAATATAGCCAGCATTATCCGTATCTATAATATCTTTATATATACTCGTGTTAGGCTGTTGGCCTACTGCCACAAATACTCCATCTACTACATATTTCACCAGTGTATTATCTATAACATTAGATATTTCTATGCTTTCTACCTTATGCTCACCTATAATACCAGTCACCTTAGAATCAAGTACTAGTTCTACATTTTCTTTATCCTGTAAGGCTTTTACCCTTGATTCTTCTCCTCTAAATTTATCTCTTCTATGAATTACATATACTTTATTACAATACTCAGATAAAAATAGTGCATCCGATATAGCTGTATTACCACCGCCTACTACTGCCACATCTTTACCTTTAAAAAACATACCATCGCAGGTGGCACAATATGATATACCTCTACCCACTAGCTTTTCCTCATTTTCTAAGCCTAGTTTACGTTTTCCTGCACCTGTTGCAATAATAACTGCTTTACATTCATATATATTCTTTTTCGTTTTAACTATCTTCACGTCTTTCTCAAGCTCTACATCTATTACCTCTTCAAATGTAATCTCGGCTCCCAGACTCACTGCCTGCTCATATATATCCGTAGCAAATTGAAAACCAGATATATTCTTAATTCCTGGATAATTCTCAACCTCGGCGGCATTAATAATCTGTCCTCCATAGCTCTGATTCTCTAATACTAATACATCCTTACCTGCTCTAACACCATATATAGCTGCTGACAAGCCTGCTGTTCCAGCTCCAATTACTATTATATCTACCATATATATCACCTCTTCTATATTTCTTATTAAGTATTTTCTATTATTATCCTATATATTTGCTATTATATCCACTATTTTTTTAAGTTCTGGTTGATAATTTTTCCTCAATAACTTACAATTTCTATATATTAGTTTTAAAAAGGAGAATAATATGGATTACAATTTTTATGCAATGATGTCAAGAATGAAATATATAGATAGATGGGCATTAATGAGAAATTCCCGTAATGAAAATATCTGTGAGCACTCCCTTGAAGTAAGTATTCTAGCTCATGCTCTAGCAGTTATAAGCAACACCCGATTAGGCAATAGTCTAAATGTGGAAAAGGCTGCGTTAATTGCCCTATACCATGATGCATCAGAGATTATCACAGGCGATATGCCTACCCCTATTAAATACTATAATAACGATATAAAGGATGCGTTTAAGGAGGTAGAGGATATAGCCAATACCAAATTGCTATCTATGCTTCCAGAGGATATAAGAGTTTCCTACAATTCTATCTTTTTTAAGGATCCCGCTGATGAATATCTATGGAAGCTGGTTAAAGCTGCTGATAGATTATCCGCCCTTATAAAATGCATAGAGGAGGAACACTCAGGTAATAGAGAGTTCATAAGTGCTGAAGCCTCTATTCGTGATTCCATAAAAGCTTCTAACCTACCCGAAGTAAATATATTTATAGAGGAATTTCTACCATCCTATGGTAAGACTTTAGATCAGCTTAATCCACCTACTACACAGTAAGGTAGCATCTACCCTATATAATAATTTATAATAGCAAGCTTAAAGTACCTGCTATTATACATATAAGACCTATCATAGCCTTTTTCGTTAATTTTTCTTTTAGAAATATATAGGAAAAGGCTATCGTTATAACTATGCTAAGCTTATCTATAGGCACTACTATACTAGCCTCTCCCTGTTGCAATGCTCTATAATAGCACAACCAGGACATGCCTGTAGTTATACCTGATAAGCATATAAATATCATACTTTTCTTATCTATATGAGTGATTTCTTTTTGTTTCTTTGATACAAATACTACTATCCATGCCATAACTAATACCACAATAGTTCTTATAGCTGTTCCTAGATTGGACTCTACATTTTCTATACCTATCTTTCCCAGTATAGAGGTTAAGCTGGCAAATATAGCTGATAAAAATGCATATATCATCCAACTATAATTATGTACCTTCTTGTTTTCTTCTTTTTTAGTAATCATCATGTAGGTACCAAGGGTTATAGCCCCTATACCACATATTTTGATAATACTTATATCTTCTCCTAGTACAATAAAAGCTAACAGCATAGTCATAACAGTACTGGACTTGTCTATAGGGGTTACCTTATTTACATCGCCTAATTGTAAAGCTTTAAAATAACATAGCCACGAGGCTCCTGTGGCACAACCGGATAGCACCAAAAAGGCTATAGTCCTCATACTTAGTTCAGTTATTCCATATGCCGAACCTTTAATAAATACCATAAGCCAAGAAAATAATAATATAATTATAGTTCTTATAGCTGTAGCCACATTTGAATCTGTATTTTTTATACCTACCTTAGCTAATATAGCTGTCACACCTGCAAACACAGCAGATAAAAACGCAAATAATATCCACATATATTTTCTCCATTAATTTCTCATTCGTATATTACTTCCTGCATTAGTCTTAATTACATCTATCTGATTCTCTATTTTATCCTTTAGGGCTTCCACATGAGATATAATTCCCACCATACAATTACCATCTGATAAGCCTACCAATACATTTATAGCCATCTCTAGCGAATCACTATCTAAAGACCCAAAGCCCTCATCTATGAATAGAGTATTTACCTCTATACCACCTGCATAGCTTTGAATCACATCAGACATACCTAGCGATAACGATAAAGCCGCCTTAAAGGCTTCTCCGCCCGACAAGGAACTAACTGGTCTAGTACTTCCTATATAATAATCCATAACCTCTAATTCTAGTCCGGAAGCTTTTTTAAGATTAGCTGCCTCTTCCTTGTATCTAAGCTCAAACTGTCCGTTACTCATCTTAACAAATCTTTTATTAGCCTCATTAACTACCTGTCTAAAATAAAAGCCTTGTACATAACGTTCCAAATCTATCTTATCTTTTCCTGTTAATGCACCATTAGCTGTATCTGATAAACCCTTGTATAGTAAATACTTCTTTTGATTATTTTCCATAGTAATCAATCTATCCTTGACCTTATCCACTATATCTTTATTGGTTAATATTTCATTATTTATCTCTATAATATGAGCATTTATAGCTTTTATTTTATCCTCTTCTAGCCCTATAGCCTGGTTTATATCTGTTAAATCCTGTTTTGCTATATTATTCAAATCCTTATGGTGCACGGATAGGTTTTTAACTATATTACTCTTTGAACCTCGAAGTCTATCTATTTCCTCTTTTATCTTAATCCAATTAGTCTCTGTATTTTTAATTGTATCCGCTACTGTTTTTGCCTTAATACTAATATCCTCTAACTTTTTACTTAGCTCTACTAAGCTTTCATATGTAAGCTGTTCCTTTATAGCCTTTATTTTAGTATCCAGCTCTTTTTCTTCTAGCCGAGCTGCACTCAGCTTATCTTTTAACTCCTGAATATCCTTCCTCGATTTTTCTATTTTATCATATAGAATTTGATTTTCCATTGATATCCTATCTAATTCCTTTTCACCTAATTCACTCTCTTCTTTTTTAGCCTTTGTATAATTTAGCACTAAGTTTACCTTACCTTTTTCTTCTGAGGCAATATAAGCTTCTACCGACTCAATGCATAAATTGTTATATATATCTTCTAGTGCTGACATACCCTCTATATATTCATTCTCTAACACATAGACCATTTCATTAACCTTATCTCTATATCTCTTGTCCATATAGGATAGCTGTTTATTTACCGCTATATACTGCTCTTTTATGTCACTAGCCTTAGCTTCCATTAAGCCTCTATTTAGCTTACATCTTTGTGAAGCATTATTATACTCCTCATTATATTTGTCCAAATTACTCTTTTTAGTATTTAATGTAGCTTCTGTAATATCCTCATCTACCAGCTTACATACAGCAGGATGTTCTATCGAGCCACATACCGGACAAGGCTTATCCTCTTCAAGCTTAGAGGCTATAATTCCTGCTTGATTTCTCATATATTTTTCCTCTAGCTTGTCATATTCTTCTTTTTTACCTTTATACATGCTCTCGCAAGTAATAAATGTAGCTTTATATTCTATATCCTTGTTCTTCTTATCTATATAGTCTTCAATCCTTTTGTCTAATTCCTTAACAAAGCCATTTAATTTTTCAGACTCCGTATAATTAATATTCCATATAGTTTTTTCATTCTTTACGTTGTCATGGACACTTATATAATCAAGACCTGCCTGACGTTTTTTACTATACTCTTGTATTTTATTTTCATTACCCTGTATATCTTTATCCTGTATAGCTATGTCCTCTCGTATTAGCTTATTCTTTTTAGTAAGCATATCTAATTCTTCATACAAGGACATATCCTTTTCTAGCTTAGCTTTCTCATTTTCTAGCTCAGTTAATTCTTTTCTATAGACATCTATTTTCTCATAAGCCTTAGCTATATTCTCACTAATTTTCTCCTTCTCTAATAATTCCTCACTAACCTTATAAAAATCCTCTATTAATGTATTATCTGCAATAATAGTTTCCTTTTCTTTTGTATACGAATCAAGGCTTTTAATAGTCTCCTTTAATACCCTTCTCATAGCCTTATCACATTTTCTCGCCTCTACTAGCATCTCGTCGATTAATTCTACACCTCTGCTATAATTATAAGACTCCATAGCCCTAGCATATAACTCCTTCATATCCTCCTCTACAAATCTCACACCTGACATATATTGATTTATGGCTTTCTTATCATCTTCGCATACATAGTAGGATTTATTTCTTAAATCTGATAATTTATCCTCCATATTCTTGAATCTATGGGTATTAAATACTTTTCTAAAGATGTCACTGCGTTTATCACTGCTAGAATTAAGCATAGCTACAAACTCTCCTTGAGCAATCATAGATATCTGTTTAAATTGCTCTGCATTAACTCCTAACAACTCTACCACTTCCTCTGTTACCTGCCTAAAGCCTGTAATGACTCTTCCATCTGGCATATACATACTGGCATCCTTACCCTGCATAGTAATATTATCCGCACCACTAGCTTTCTTCTTGGGTCTAGGATAATCCGGATTTCTGGTAATAGAATATTCTCTACCTCTATGGTAAAAATCTAGTTTAATATCTGTCTTATTCTCTAGCTTGGCATATCCACTTCTAAAGCTTCCTATTCCTCTTATGCTGCCACTGGCTTCTCCAAATAAGGCAAATGAAATAGCATCGAATATACTGGTCTTGCCTGAACCAGTTACTCCTGTTATTAAGAACAATCCTTCCTTGGATATATTATTAAAATCTATATCCTCCACACCACCAAATGGGCCAAATCCTTCTATATGTAAATGTAAAGGTCTCATATACTATTCCTCCCAAACTAGTGATTTAATAACTTCTTCTTGTTCTTCATTTAATGGTGCATTATTTTGTTTCTCATAAAACTCTCTAAACAAATCAAGTACTGATTTTTGTTCTACATTCTCTGCTCTTAATACATCCATACCTTGAAGCTTAGTTCTACTATTTTCAAAGTCTAATCTTAATACATTACCATATACTTGTTTAAGCTTTATCAGTGGAGAATATAGTTCCTCCTCGTCAGTTAAGATAATTCTAACTAAATCCTCTACGCTACCTTTGGAATAATTTTCTACATCTAATATCTTATCTATAGGTCCTTTTATTTCTCGCACCTTATGAAGCGGTACCAATGGAATTAGTTCACAAGAAAATTCCCCCTTATTACCCAATTCTATAACTACCACTGACTTTTTATGATTGACCTCTGAAAAAGAATATTTTAAGGGCGAACCTGCATATCTAACCCGATCATAGCCTACTCTTTGAGGACCATGTATATGACCCAAGGCTACATAATCAAAATCCTTATAAACCTCTACATCCACATTATCTAATCCACCTACAGCTATAGTCTCAGAATCGCATGTATCAATCTTAGAACCTGCACTAGTTACAAACTGATGCGACAAGATTACATTTCTAATAGAATAATCAATATTTGCCTCTTTGATAATCCTCTTAACCGCCATATCATAACTATCTACCTCAGGAAAATACGGTCTAACCATAGAGGGCTTAACAAAAGGAAGCATATATATACATACCTTACCATATTCATCTGTAAAAGTGACTTTTTCCAGATTTCCTCTATATACTCCAGCTATATGTACACCGCTGCTAGTTAATAGTTTACTAGCGAACTCTACTCGCTCTCCCGAATCATGATTTCCACTTATAATACAAACAGGCGTATCCATATTATGTAAACTCGTTAAAAATTCATCAAATATGGCTACACCTTTTTCTAAGGGTACATTCTTATCATATATATCTCCCGAGATAAGAACTACATCTATATTTTTTTCTTCTACAATATGGATTATCTCATCTAAGATGTGTTTTTGTTCTTCCACCATAGAATACTCCAACATCTTCTTACCTATATGCAAATCTGCTAAATGTAATAATCTCATCTTATGTACACTCTCCATATATATTTTCTAGGCTAAAAATGTCTTCGAAACCCAATAGCCTATAACTACAGCACCTAATGCTATTCTATACCATCCAAATACTTTAAAATCATGCTTCTTAATGTAACCTAACAAAAATTTGATTGTAAATATAGATACAAAAAATGCAACTACCATACCTACTATAAGAACTGCCACTTCTAGTCCTGTCATAGTAAAACCGACCTTAATTATGTACTTAAGTATCTTAAGCAAGCTTGCTCCCACCATAACAGGTACCGCTAAATAAAAAGTAAACTCTGCCGCAACTGGTCTTGAAACACCTATCATCAATCCACCAAGTATAGTGGAGCCTGAACGTGATGTACCCGGAAATATAGCTGCTATTAATTGAAATACACCTATAATCAATGCATCTTTAATAGATATCTCTCTAACTGAAGTTACTACTGGCCTTTTATTCTTATATAAATTCTCTATAACTATAAATGCTATACCTACTAATATAAGCATAGTTGCTACAACTAGTGGATTATATAAGTATTTATCAAATATATCATCGAATAGTACACCAACAATAGCGGCTGGAACACAGGCTACTAATATCTTAACCCATAGATTAAGTATCTTCTTACTATATCTAAAGCCTCCCTTAAATCTAAAAGGAAAAATCTTTTTCCAATATAGCAGCACTACTGCCATAATAGCTCCTAGTTGAATAACAACTAGGAACATAGTCATAAAATCATCACTAACCTTAAGCTTTAAAAACTCATCTACAAGTATCATATGTCCTGTACTACTTATTGGTAGCCATTCTGTGATACCCTCAACTATACCTAAAAATATAGCTTTTAAAATCTCTAACATACTCTGCCTCCCATCATAAAACTACTTTATAAATTCTGCTAATGCTGCCTTAGGTTTAAATCCCATAGAGGTATCTATTAACTTACCTCCCTCAAATATAAGGACACTAGGTATACTCATTATCTTATATTTGACAGCAAGCTCTTCCTCTTCATCCACATTTACCTTGCAGAATTTTATATCAGTTAGTTCTTCAGACAACTCATCTATAACAGGACCTAGCATCTTACAAGGTCCACACCAATCTGCCCAAAAATCTACTACTACCCTTTTATCACTATTTAATACTTCCTCTTCAAAATTACTGTTACTCACCTTTATTATCGCCATAGTATATCTCCTTTCATATATAAAATACCTTATATATAATATCCATATTATTATTTCATTATACTATATTTATATCATATAGGCTAGGTCAATAATTTCTTAACATTTAGCATACCCCAGCCCTGTACATTAGAAGGCAGCCCAACATTCACAGTAGAACTCCTTAATTTAAGTTTTACATCTTTATTTGATATCTTTGGGTGTTTTTCCATTAATAATGCTACACCACTAGTTACAATTGCTGTAGCCATCGAGGTTCCACTTAATGTGCTATAGCCCCTAATGCTATTATTACAAGATACTATCTTGTTTCCAGGTGCTATAATTTCCGATTTTACAATACAATCTCTGGTTGGACCCTGACCAGAATAAAACTTGACATTCAAAATGTCATCTTTAAGTTTAACATTATTATACGCACCTACGGTTATTACCTTATGGCTTATTTCTGGAATAGTTATAGTATTTCTACTCAGTCCTTCATTTCCCGCTGCTACGCATACGGTTATTCCCATATCCCACATATTATTAACTATAGCTACTAATCTTTGATTATCATACTCTCTAGCCGGCCCTCCAGTGCCCATAGAGATATTAACTAGTTTTATATTATAGTGCTTGGCATTTTGAATTATCCATTTCATGCCTTCTACTACTCTATCGACATCACCCTTACCATTTTAATCTAACACCTTAAGGATTATAAGCTTTACCTTAGGAGCCATACCTATATATCCTTTTTTATATCTGCCCACCGAGCCTATAATACCTGCTATATGTGTACCATGGCCATTATCATCATACATAGATTTTTTTCTATGTATAAAATCTATAAATTCTATAACCCTACTTGGAGGAACCATTAAATCACTATGTCTAGCCATTCCGGAATCTAATATAGCAACCGTAACGTCTTCACCATATATTCTTCTCTTACTACTATATTCTTTATCAATTAAATCAAAATAATCATAACTATATTCATGATTCATCTTATCAACCCGCTATATCGTTATCTTATATAGTATATGACAGAGAATAATTTTATCTACTTTGTTTTCTATTTTTTCATACTTATTTCATTATTTACTATTTTAAATTTTCCAAAGCTGTTCATAAAACTGGACATTCTACTATATCCATACTTCTTTACATTAAATTTTGGATACTTTTTCTTTAATTCACCATGAATAAAACTAAGGTTAGTAACTTTCCCACCATATAAATCTATAATGCTTATTATATCTCTTTCTATTTGACTTTTTGATACATCTGTTTTTTTCTCATATACACAAGTATATCGACCCTCAGTTGTTACTGTAAATTCCTCCATACCCTCTATAAAGGTAGATAATTTACTATATCCAAAATTACGTGTATCAAAATCACTATATTTCTTATTCAGATAGCTTCCTACCTCTCCTAAGCCTGTCTTTTTATCATTATTATCATTATTATTTATAATCTCATAAATAGCTTTCTTAACATTTTTCAAGGAATTGCCAGTATTATTTTCCTCATCAGCTATATTGTCTTTACTAGTATCCTTTGTAGTATCCTTTTTACTCGTCTTGGTCTTTTTTGTTGTACTTTCAACACTACTACTTATACCATTCTTTTTCCCTGCTTTTATATCCTCCGTGTTGATTTTTTCTATATTTTCCTTATCTGCTATGTCTTTTTCTACATCATATATTTTTTCCAAAATTTTAAATATATCGCAAGCTCTTCTAAATGGTACTGGTGTCTTTTCTTCTCCCATACCCATTACATAGCAGCCAGATTCTCTAAGTCTTTGTGCTAGCTTAGTGAAATCCGAGTCACTAGACACTATACAAAAACCATTTACTCCACCACCATATAGTATATCCATTGCATCTATAATCATAGCTGAATCCGTTGCATTCTTACCATAGGTATAACTATATTGTTGAATAGGATTAATAGAATTTTCAAGTAAAATCTTTTTCCAACCCTCTTTGCCCCCACCAGTCCAATCACCATATATTCTTTTAAATGTAGCCGTACCTATTTTTGCTACCTCATCTAATATACATTCAATATATTTTGGTGATACATTATCTGCATCAATTAATACTGCCATCTTCATATTATCATTTCCGTTTTCCATACAAAACCCCTCCTTATTTATCTTACTCTTTCTTATTCTCTTGTCATTACCTTATTAATAACATTTCATCTGACTATCATATTTAGTATATAACTATACTAGTCAAAAAGCCAATATTTGTATTAAAAAAAGTGCATCAAAGTCCTTAAATAATATCTGATGTATATATCTATAAGAATAATACACCAGTCCATTATAGGACCTTGATACACTTTATATTATTAAATAGTATCTATGATACCATCTACCTCATACATAACTTCTTGTTTTTATATTATTTTGCAGCCATATCAGCTTTTAACTTCTCAGTTAATGCTGGAAGAATCTTATTAAGATCTCCAACAATACCATAATCAGCTACATCAAAAATTGGAGCATCAGCATCTTTATTGATAGCAATAATGATATCTGACTCTTCCATACCTGCAACATGTTGGATTGCTCCAGAAATACCGATTGCAAAGTATACATTAGGACGTACAGTCTTACCAGTTTGTCCTACCTGTAAATCTCTTGATAAACAACCTGCATCAGTTACAGCACGAGAACAGCTTACAGTACCACCAAGTACCTCTGCTAAATCATCTAATAATTTGAAGTTCTCAGCACTACCAACACCACGACCACCAGAAACTAAAATCTTAGCATCCATAATATCAACTGTATCAGTTACTGCTTTAACAACTTCAAGAATCTCTACATATTTGTTATCTGGAGTAAAGCCTGGGTTAAACTCTTCAACAACTGCCTTAGCACCCTTCTTAGGCTCAATCTTTTGCATAACACCTGCACGTACAGTAGCCATCTGAGGACGGTTGTCTGGACAAGCAATTGTAGCTATAGTGTTACCACCAAAAGCTGGACGAGTCATAAGTAATTGATTGTGCTTTTGCTCTTTACCTGGAATTGGATTGATTGGGAAATCACCAACTTCAAGAACTGTACAGTCAGCAGTTAAACCAGTTGCAACTCTAGCTGAAACTCTAGGGCCTAAATCTCTGGTTTATATTTGTTAATAACTTCTGATAAAGCGTGTGCATATGGCTCTGTTCTATAATCCTTTAATTCTGGATCATCTACAACTATAACCTTATCTGCACCATATTCAGCTAATTCATCAACAAGGTTCTTAATACCAGAACCTAATAATACTGCTGTAACTTCTGTATTTAAATCTTTAGCAAGGTCATTTGCTTTTCCAAGTAATTCTAATGCTATACTACTTAACTCATTATCTACTTGTTGTGCAAAGACATATACTCCCTTGTATTCTTCTAAATTCATCTTGTTCACCACTTTTCCTTCTTAAATTATATAACGTGCTTATCTTTTAATTTGTCAAAGATATAATCAACAGCTTCACTTGGATCAAGTGTAACTTTCTCGCCTGAACCTTTTCTAACCTTATCAGATGCCTTTGCAATCTTAGTTGGCGAACCAGCTAAACCAAGGTTTGCATCATCTACATCCTTAAGATCTTTTCTGCCCCATACTGTAATCTCTTCATCATAAGCATCAAAGATTCCACCTGGAGTCATATAACGAGGATCATTTAGCTCAGCCAATGCAGTTATAAGAACTGGCATTTGAGCTTTGATTACGTGATATCTATCTTCGTATTGACGTTGAACAATAACATTATTTCCTTCTATCTTAATATCCTGTGCATATGATATAACAGGAATATTAAGGTGCTCAGATATCTGTGGACCTACTTGAGCAGTATCTCCATCGATAGCCTGACGACCAGTAATAATAATATCATAATCTATATTTCTTATAGCACCAGCTAATGTT
>CAZOUU010000017.1:0-14010 GCA_964583045.1 uncultured Lachnospiraceae bacterium
CATCATTATTAATTACATCTGCTACACAGTTAATTAACTTGATAGTAAGCTTAGCTCTCTTGTAACCAGCTGCTGCCTTCGCACCAAAGATAAATGTTCTAGGCACCATATCCATATTAGGATTCTCTTTTAATTCATTATATAAGTACATAACATGTAGTATATTAAGTAATTGGCGCTTGTACTCGTGTAATCTCTTAACCTGAACATCAAATATAGAACGTGGGTCTACATCTACACCATTATGCTCTTTGATATAAGCTGCAAGTCTAACCTTATTCTGATACTTAATATTCATAAACTCTTGTTGAGATTTTGCATCATCTACAAACACCTTAAGCTTAGCTATGTGTGATAGATTAGTTATCCATTCATCACCTATCTTATCTGTAACCCAGCTAGCTAGTAATGGATTACCATGTAATAAGAAACGTCTCTGAGTGATACCATTAGTCTTGTTATTAAACTGCTCTGGTCTCATCTCATAGAAGTCTTTTAATTCTCTCTCTTTTAATATCTTAGTATGAAGCTCAGCAACACCATTTACTGAATAAGATCCTGCTATAGCAAGATGTGCCATCTTAACTTGACCATCATATAATATAGCCATGCTCCTAACCTTATCCTGATTGCCTGGATATTTGTTCTCTATAGATAAAACAAAACGTCTATTAATCTCTTCTACTATCTGATATATTCTAGGTAATAATCTAGAAAATAATTCTATAGGCCATTTCTCAAGTGCCTCAGACATAATAGTATGGTTAGTATAAGCACAAGTCTTAGTTGTAATAGCCCAGGCATCATCCCACTCTAAACCTTCTTCATCCATAAGGATTCTCATAAGCTCAGGAACTGCTACTGTAGGATGTGTATCATTTAACTGGAAGGCTATCTTCTCAGGTAACATATGTATGTCATCATTAGTCTCTTTGAATTTTAATATAGCTCTCTGTACAGATGCAGATATGAAGAAATACTGTTGTTTAAGTCTAAGCTCTTTACCTGCATAGTGATTATCATTTGGATATAATACCTCTACTATAGTTCTAGCAAGATTTTGCTGTTCTACAGCTTGTTGGTATTCTCCTTTGTCAAATGAATCTAAGTTGAAATCCTGAATAGCTTCAGCATCCCATATTCTCAATGTGTTAACTACGTTATTACCATATCCGATAACTGGTAAATCATAAGGAACGGCTTTGATAGGGCTATAGCCTTCTTGGATAAATTTGTTACGTCCATCAGTGCCCTTCTCTACTCTTACATATCCACCAAATTTAACCTCTACTGCATACTCCGAACGACGAACCTCGAATGGGTTACCATCCTTTAGCCAATCATCTGGTTTCTCTATCTGATAGCCATCTTTAATTACCTGCTTGAACATACCATAGCGATAACGAATACCACAACCATATGCAGGGTAACCAAGTGTAGCTAAGGAATCTAAGAAACATGCAGCAAGACGGCCTAAACCACCATTTCCCAAAGCAGCATCTGGCTCTTGATCCTCTATTACATTAATGTCAAATCCCAATTCATCTAGAGCTTCCTTTATCTCATCATAATAAGTTAAGTTAATAAGATTATTACCAAGTGCTCTACCCATCAAGAACTCCATTGATAGATAATAAACTGTCTTTACATTCTTTTTCTCATACTCTTTATGAGTAGCAATCCACTGATCAATAATAGTATCCTTTATCGCATATGAAACTGCCTGGAATACTTGCTGCTGTGTTGCTTCCTCAATAGTTTTACGATAAAGCGTCTTTACATTTGATATAACTTCTTTTTTAAATCCTTCTTTATCGAATTCTTTCTTCTTCATAATAAGCCTCCTCTATTAACACAATATACCTATATATTTTATCAGAAACCACCAATTTAAACAATAGAAAAGGATAATGCCTCATTATTTCCATTTTCTACTATTATTTACAAATTGCTAATTATATATATATTCTTCTGTCTTACTTACCGATGATGTGCCGCCCGCTAACTGTTTAACCACAACTCTATCCCCTGATTTTAATTGCGTGTCTCTAACTACTAACGTGCCTTCTTTATATAATTCAGTTTCCTGTTTGGTACCGTTTATAAATACATAACTCCATTTATTGAAATTACTACCATAGACATATACATGTCCACATTGGTTACTGGCTAACTTCAATGTCTGTTCTTTCCCTATCATACCCATATGCAGCTTAGTCTTAGAGTATGGCATATATCCATCATATACATACTTGTTACCATACAGCATATCAAACTGCATAAGCACTAGCTTCTCTTGATAATCATCATCATCCTTCATATTCTGATGAAGCTTTGTAAGGACACCATTATCAAAATTTAAGTCTCCCATAACTGTAGCACCTAACTGGAAGGTATTTAAGTCCTGATTTTTTGCCTCTAAGCCAAAGTTCGACCATATTACATATTCTGTCTGATATAAGTTGCCAGATTTCAAATCATCTACTGACATCTCAAAGGTAGGTAAATGATCTCCATACATAACTAATACCACATCTTCATCATAATTAGATAAAGTATCTGTAAGTTTTTTGATAAATTTATCTTCCTCATATACCTGGTTTACATAATACTCATACTGATTCTTTACTATCGGGTCATCTTCTCCCGTCATAGTAATGGCTCTATCTGGGTCTACTTGAGTATCCGGATATTTACCATGTGGCTGAACAGTTATTGTATATATAAAATCCTGATTATCTGTAGAATCTAATGTACCTGTAATTTGATCTATTAGACATTCATCCTTTGCCCAGCCTAGTGGATTATATTCTACATCATCCATATATTCTAATGAAATGAAGTTATCAAAACCTAATCTAGAAAACACCTTATTTCTACTATAGAAATTACCCTTGTTATCGTGTATAGCCGTACTAGTATAGCCCAGCTCGCTTAGGTTGTAGCATATGCTTTCACAGTTACTATTCTTAAGTATCGTTTTATAAGGATATTCACAGAAGCCAAAATAATCCAAGCTCATACCTGATATAACTTCAAATTCAGTATTTGCTGTTCCTGCACCTATAGATGGTACAGTTAAATATCCTGATGCATAATCCTTCTTTAATTTTTCCCAGTTTGGCACCGGATTAGAAGAATATGTATAATTAGCCATTCTATTTACATCATAGAAGGATTCCAATTGAACAAATATTACATTTGGTCTTTCAGTATCTGCTCGTTTATCTAAATCCTCTATCTCTTCCTTTAGGCTAACCATAGTATCTTCATTATAATTATAAGGCTTATCAATACCTACGTTTACCACACTATTAACGAAGCAGTATGCAAAGCCACATTGATCATAAGTATATGCTATATTACCAAGGTCTAAGTCTATAAGTCCAAGATTCACCTCTAACCTGTTAATACCTACTGTAACCAACACAGACACTACCACTATGGCCAAGGATAGTGAATAGTTTATCTTGCCTCTCATCTTTGGTATCTTAACCCATAGAAGACCTGTCGCCACTACCAGTGACAGTCCCACCAATACTATAAGTATGGTTTCTGTCTTAGATAAATACATACTCATAATACTACCAACTGATTTAAGCAGTTTTATATCTACTGCCGAGAATGGTGTAGTTCTATAGCTTAGCAGGCAATAGTTAACCGTACCCATACCCAACCAGACTATAGTAACTAAAGCTATAACAAATAGTCGCTTCTTGAATAGTAAGGCTATAGATAAGGAGGCAAATATAATTAGCACATCAATCAAAAATATTAACGGACTACTAACCATATACTTAAAGGCTCCAACAACACTTCTTCTGCTTAAAATCTCAATAATTAATGTAGCAGCTATAGATATAATCACATTTGCAACTATAGGCTTTTCGTTTATCTTTACTGCAAACCTTTTTATAGGCTTCATAGTTTCTAGTGGTTCTACATCTTCCTGCTTCTTTCCACGTCTCTTAGGCTTCTTTTCTCTTCTTACATAATCAAGTAGCTTAAGAAGAATTCTCTCAGATAGTTTAACCTTTTCCGGTTTTTCTGCTGTTACCTCAATCTGATTATCTTGATTTTCATTTTCTTTCTTCACGTCTTTACCTCTTCTAATAAAAAGAACAATATCTACTTATTACAATTACGTTATATCATTATGAAATTATAAGCTTATCTTTGTAACACCCATAGTAACCTTTTCGCCATTGATATTCCAATCCTTAACAAAGCCTTGTACCTCGCCTATGATTATCTGCTCTGCCAATACATCACGCTTAATGTCCTCTGTATTATTCTCTAATATCTTAAATATGGCATCATTATTATCAGCATATACATTTATCTTATCTGTTACATCAAAGTCTGCTTCTTTTCTCATAGTCTGTATCTTAGATATAATCTCTCTTACAAAGCCTTCCTCGATTAACTCAGGTGTTAAATTAGTATCAAGAACTACTGTTATATTATTATCAGCCTCTGATGCAAATCCATCCATCTGTGCTACTTCGATAAGAAGATCCTCCTCTGCAAGAGCAATCTCAGTATCATTTACCTGGAACTTAATAGCTCCATCTGCCTTAAGCTCCGACATAGCCTTATTACCATCTATATTAGATAAATATTCTCTAATACCACCAAGCTGCTTACCATACTTAGGTCCTACAGTCTTTAGCTGTGGTTTAAAGCTGTATGATGTAAAGCTTGCCACATCATCTTTAAACTCTACAGTCTTGATGTTAAGCTCATCCTCTATAATCTCTACGAAGAACTCTGATAGTTCTTTTTCTGCTTTTACATACATCTTACCAATAGGCTGACGATTCTTGATATTTGCACCATTTCTAGCAGCACGGCCAAGAACTACTATCTTAAGAACCTCATCCATAGAGCTCTCTAGCTCTGCATCCATATGCGCTGCAACTGGTATAGGGAAATCACATAGATGTACGCTCTTAGGTGCGCTCTTATCAACACTCATAACTAGGTTCTGATATATATCTTCTGCCATGAATGGAATCATAGGAGAAGCTGTCTTAACTAGTGTAACCAATGCAGTATATAGAGTCATATATGCATTAATCTTATCCTGTGGCATATCCTTTGCCCAGAAACGCTCACGACTTCTTCTTACATACCAGTTACTCATATCATCTACAAACTCACTCATAGCACGAGCAGCTTCTGGTATTCTATAATTTCCTAAGTTAGTATCTACTGCCTTAACCACTGTATTTAGCTTAGAAAGTAACCATTTATCCATAACAGATAGCTTATCATAATCTAGAGTATATTTAGTTGGATCAAAATCATCTATATTTGCATATAGTACATAGAATGCATAGGTATTCCATAGAGTACCCATGAACTTACGCTGTCCCTCTACTACTGCATCCTCATGGAAACGATTAGGTAGCCATGGAGCTGAGTTAGTATAGAAATACCATCTTATAGCGTCTGCACCATATTTGTTAAGTGCCTCCATAGGGTCAACTGCATTTCCCTTAGACTTAGACATCTTCTGTCCGTCCTTATCCTGTACGTGTCCAAGAACAATTACATTCTTATATGGAGCTTCATCAAATATAAGTGTAGATATAGCCATCAATGAATAGAACCAGCCTCTAGTCTGGTCAACAGCTTCACTAATAAAGTCTGCTGGGAAGTTCTCTTCAAATATGTCTTTATTCTCAAATGGATAATGCCATTGTGCGAAAGGCATAGAGCCTGAATCAAACCAGCAATCTATTACCTCTGGTACTCTCTTCATCTCTTTACCACATTTCTCACAAGGGAAGGTAACTGCATCTATAAATGGACGATGTAATTCTATATCCTCTGGACAATTACTGCTTAAGCTCTTAAGCTCTTCTATAGAACCTATAGAATGTCTATGTCCACATTCACATTCCCATATATTAAGTGGTGTTCCCCAATAACGATTACGACTTATGCCCCAATCCTGTACATTTTCTAGCCAATCACCAAAGCGACCCTTGCCTATACTTTCTGGTGTCCAGTTAACCTTATTATTATTCTTAATAAGATCCTCTCTAACCTCTGTCATCTTCACAAACCAGGAATCTCTAGCATAGTATATAAGTGGAGTATCACATCTCCAACAAAACGGATAATCATGCTCGAATTTAGGTGCATCAAATAATAGCCCTCTATTCTCCAAATCTTCTATAACCTTAGGGTCTGCATCCTTTACAAATAATCCTGCAAATGGAGTCTCTTTAGTCATATCACCTTTACCATCAACAAATTGCACAAATGGTAAATCATAAGCTCTACCTACATTTGCATCATCTTCACCAAAGGCTGGTGCTATATGAACTATACCTGTACCATCTGACATAGTTACATAATTATCTACTGTAACAAAATGAGCTTTCTTATGTTGCTTAGCAGCTGCTTCTCCTGCACAAGTATATAATGGCTCATACTCTTTATTCTCTAAATCTGTACCTACATAGGTCTCTAACACTTCATAGGCCGACTTATCCTCACTAGCTAGCGAACCTAATACTCTATCTAATAAAGCCTCTGCCATATAATATGTATATCCATCGGCTGCCTTAACCTTGCAATAGGTCTCTGTTGGATTAACGCAAAGTGCTATATTTGATGGTAATGTCCAAGGAGTAGTAGTCCATGCTAGGAAATATGCATCCTCATCAACACATTTAAATCTAACTACTGCTGAACGCTCTTTAACCTGCTTATAACCCTGAGCTACCTCGTGGCTAGATAAAGGCGTTCCACAACGAGGGCAATATGGCACTATCTTAAAGCCCTTGTATAATAAGCCCTTTTTCCATATTTTCTTAAGTGCCCACCATTCAGATTCTATAAAATCATTGTTATAAGTTACATACGGATCATCCATATCTGCCCAGAAACCAACCTTGCCAGAGAATTCCTCCCACATACCTTTGTATTTCCATACAGACTCTTTACATTTTTCTATAAATGGCTCTAATCCATATTCTTCTATCTGTTCCTTACCATCTATACCTAATAATTTCTCTACCTCTAGCTCTACCGGTAGACCATGAGTATCCCAACCAGCTTTACGAATAATCTTGTGTCCCTTCATAGTCTGATATCTAGGAATCATATCCTTAATAACACGAGTCAATACATGCCCTATATGTGGCTTACCATTAGCTGTTGGTGGTCCATCATAAAATGTATAGACTGGGCAACCCTCTTTAGCCTCTATAGACTCTTCAAATATCTTATTCTCTTTCCAAAAATCTAGAGTCTTTTGCTCTCTCTCTACAAAATTAAGATTCGTTGATACTTTCTCGTACATATTCATCTTCCCTTCTGATTTTCTTACATTAAAAAGCCCTCCATCCAATACTAGGACGAAGAGCCTGCGTTCGTTATACCACCTACTATGAGTACTTAGCAACTATGTTGCCGTTATACCTTTTCCTGTAACGTAGGAAATACGTCTTATTCTACTATGGAAATCCATTTCAAATAGCGACTCCAGAGTGATATTCAATATTCCGTTACTTGTATTAGGCTTACACCATCCCTAACTCGCTATAGCTTTCATCGGATATTTACTGTCTCTATCAACGTCTTTATATAATCAATTATTCCCCATTATATCAACGTTGTTTCAAGGTGTCAACTTTAATCAGACAAAATGCATCATCTATAAGTTTCCTCCATCCACTCTATTCTGTTGAATATCCATATATAGCATCTATTAGTGGTTTTACTCCAAAGGTTATTATATGGTTTGAACTGTAGTCTCTGTCAGACCTAAGGTATTATCTACCGTTATGTCTTCCATATGTATGTTGCTTAATGCTTATACCGGTTCATTAGCTAAGGCTGTCATAAAGGATTGGTATAGTTCATATAGTTCATTATACAATTCACTAGGATATTTGGCTAGTTCTATGGGTAATCAGATATTTTCTATCATAATGTTTATCCAAAATATCCAGTGCGTCAATTTGATCTGCATGGAAGTGGATACTCTGGTGTAGATGTAGCATTTTTGTTGTTTTTCATCGATAATTTATTCCTTTCCTCAAAAAAGGCACTTGATTTTTCCTCGCAGCAATGTTATCCAATGTGTTGTAACCCCCCTGCTTTAGCTGTGGGGAGTGTCAAGAACTGCCTTGTACAATTTCTCACTGTCTTCATATCTGCCAGTCTCTGAATCCTTTAAAACCACACAGATGAAAGGATTTCCATCTATTATCTTCTCTGAAGCTAAACATTTTCCTGCCATTTCTGAACTTCCAGTCTTAAGTCCTATTATAGCAGTGTCATAATATTCACTTCCCTCACATATAAATTCATTAGTATTTGAAGTAACATAGGAAAAATAACACTTCCCATAATACTGATTCCTACTACTCCTTGTCTTACCACGATTATAGACAATATCAGTATTAAAGTACCAATAATTTCATACAATCCAAATCGTATTTTTGTTTTTTCTATAGCCATTTTTTCACCTCGTTTTTCATTCTAAATGAACAAGGTATCTCCTCTAGGTTATTAAGTTTAATCAGGTTGTCTTCCATTCCTATGATGAGTTTCTTATTCACCAAAATGGATCTATGAGATTTAATAAAATCTTCACCTAGCATCTGCCCTACATGATCCATAGTATCTCTTACTGTAATAATTGAATTATCAATTGTGTGATAGGTTATTCCATGGGAAATCGTCTTCTCTGTTAAGTTCACCGACACCTAAATCCAAATCAAGGAAATATAGATAATCCTCAGGATTACTATCTAGAAATCTAAATAATTCTTTAGATGAATTAGTCATACATAACCTCCAGTAAAGTTATAGTTAATATTGAATTTTACCATTATTTCAATTTTTTCTATAATACCATGTATTTATCAAGGATTATATAAAAATCCATACTCCTTGTGATAAAACTTTGCTTCTTGATTACAAGGCTGAACTTTTTATGCTCAAAAATGATTACGGAAATGCGCTAAAGAAAAGGCAGAAAGCCATAGATATAATGGAAAAGTTCCATAATAAGGACGTCGATGTAAGAACTGCAAGCCTCTTGTCCAATCTGTATAACAGTCTCAGCAACACATATCTATCATTAAAGAAGATAGAAGAAGCCGCTACCGCCCTGCACACCGCATTTATGATAAGATTTTCCAACTGATCTGCCTGTATTATATTCACATAAAATGCACCCGCTATTCCATCCATTCCTGATGGTTTGGAACAGACTGACAATCTCATTGAATACTGGTATGGCAGAAAAACAAAGGTCGAAATTGACCCATTTACATTTATTGAAGAATCAGCCATAGTTATGCGTAATCTATACAAATGAGCTTGCTCACTTCCAGATCTATCGAATGCGTCTGCATAATCCCTCTTTCCTTCGTCTGTTAATTCATTTATGATTTCTTAATTCAAAAAGTGACCAATTGCTCACTTAATCGGATTATAGAGAGCAGTTGATCACTTGTCACTAGAGATAAATATTTAATTTTTAGGAGGTACTTGGTCCCATTGGACTCTATAATGTTCATCTCGAAATTTTTTAGGTGTTACTCCAACCTTTTCTCTAAACATCTGTATAAAATGACTTTGTGAAGAAAATGATAAACGATTTGCAATCTCAATCATAGAATAATCGCTAAATTGCAAAAGATTCTTCGCAATTTCTATCTTCTGATTTCTAATATAATCACTCACGGAAATACCTGTCTCTTTTTTGAATAAACGTGATAAATAACTTGCAGACACATCAAATTCCTCAGCAAGACTTTCAATAGTAATACGTTCTTTTATATGAGCATAAATATATTCTTTGCATTCATTTATATACTTAGACTGTACATTTTTCTGATAATATTTAGTCATCTTCTCTGTATAATAAATTACCATCTCATCATGTAATTCCTGTACACCTTGCACTGTGTTAATATAATCCAGCTTTTGAATATAAAAGTCACTTAATCTAAATGCAAGTTCTAAGTCCATGCCATGTTGTATACACATACGAGTTACCATTGCTGTTGTAATTACAATATGATATTTCAAATTCATAACAGGATCTCTTGATAAAACACCCACACCATTACTCTCTAGAAACCTTCCCGACTCGCAATTTTTTCTTACTGCCTCTATATCTCCATGTGCAACAGCGCGATAAAACAGGAATTCTTCTGATGTCTGTCGATGTTCCATTTCATCGATATCATCATCAGCTTCAAATAACAGCCACTCATATCTATAATTCATACATTAACTCCTCAATCATAACAAACAGTGTCAATTTAGTACTATTATACTATATATTTGATAACAAGTCTTCCGCAACTTACTCATCATTTATGTCATAATTCACTTGATATTGTGCTTATATCATTTAAAAAACATTTGTGTTACTTAGACAAATCTCAATGGTGCAAAAATGACATGTGACAATTGCCACATGTCGTTCTTACCTTATAATTATACTACTGTACCTTTACCAACGAAAAATCTGATAAAGTTACGGTTGATGCCGGTGTAGGTGTTCCATCAATTACACCCATTGATACTACAAAGGTTATATTTGTATCCGTAGGGTCATTTACTGTAAACTCAGCTACTACATCTTGTGTAACATCTTTTGTTAAAGCAATATCAGCTCCACCATACCATCCATATGATGCTGTAATCATAGCCATTTTGATTGTTCTAGCTTCTGTTGAAGTCGCTTTAAACGTCACTTTATATTTTTGTCCCTGTTCTAGGGTAATTCCACTTTGTTTAAGTTGAACATGCCAGTCAGCTGTTCCTACATCCGTTATGCTATAAGTTGCCTTATTCTCTGTAAATGTTGATATTGCCTGTCCAGGTGCAGTAATTGCACTTTCCCAGTCAGCACCTTCATTTGCAAAATTATAATTCTTCAACAAATTTTCTCCAACAGGAGTTACTGGTACTGGTGGTGCATCAATCTTTTCAAGCTTAATATTATCAATACAAATCTGATGTTGTGTTGTAATTTGAGTTCCACCTATTGCGCCCATAGAAATACTTAATATAGACTTAAGATCTGTTGGTTTCTTCATCTGGAATTCGACAGTAAATGTCTGATAACCATTTGTCAAATCTACAATCTTCTCTCCAGAATATGGCTCCCAGTTATTATCACCACTACCATCTCTTTGAATGGCAAACATCAACTTTCTGTTCATACTTGATTTTGCATCTAATGTTAGTCTATACCATTGGTTTTCCTCTAACTCCACATTATTCTGCTTAAGCTGAATCTTCCAGCTCTGATCTCCTGTATTACCAATAGTAAGTGCTGCTGCATTACTTTCTGTTAAACTATCTACTACACAAGTTGCGTCTGCAGATCCATCAACATATTTCTCATACCCAGCTAATCCTGCATCAAAGCTTCCGTTTTTAATCAATGTATCCTCAACAATTCGAATCTCATCTAGATAATACACACCGGGTTTGGTAATTGTAAATGCAATATTATTTCCTGTAGCTGGCATGGTGAATTTATAATTATAAAAAATATAATTTCCATTAAGCGCAGCATCAAAAGTATTACCTGCCACTGCTGCCTGAATATTTTTACCCGATTCTCCATTAGCTTTGAAACTCAAAGCATAATTTACACCTGCTACTAATGCAAGTTCGTTCTGCGAAATTACAATTGGATGCTCATTTGTTGTTCCTTCTGAAGCTTCAATCTTTAATCTTCTTCCATCTTCTAATGTTGTAACAGAAACTTTACTGTTATCAGCGTCAATATCCCAAAATCCTAAATGACTAGTTCCTTCTTGGAAATTACCATTGTAAACATAGTTACCATCTGCAAGTACTGTTTTCGCATCATTAGAGCTATCAGATTGTGAAGTTTTCTTCAATGTTACATTTGTAATATGAATTTTGGCAGTAGAACCTGCATTCCCCATATTAAATTCCAGACGTGCGTTTGCATCATCATCTTGCTTCATTGAAAAATCAAATGTATATGTACTTTTTGCTGTTGTTAAGTCTAGTTTTGTATCATTCATATAACGAACATAGCCATTATCTGGTCCTGTCACGCTTATCTTCATTGATCTAGCATCATCTGCCCATGCGTCAAATGTAATCTGATAATTTCCATCCTTCTTCAATGGAATATTAGGCTGTACTAACTGTACACTGTGATCTGCAGTTCCACCATTTGTAGTAGTGATATCAACCTGATTATTATTTATTTCCGCTAGTGCTGCTCCTCCTAGAGCGGTAAGTGACTTCCAGTCTTTATCATCTGTCAAATCTTCTACCGTTGCAAAATTACCATTAATAATATAGTTTCCAGTTGCATCTGGATCTCTTAGAGTAACATTACTTTCTGGTTTTGTTACATTTTCATCATAACTATCTTTCTGATATACTTTTACATAATCAATACTATAACTTTGATTATCAAATTCTGTAGTTTCATCTGGATTTCCAACCCAACTTCCACCAACAGCAAGATTTAAAATCATATAAAATTCCTGATCAAATGGAGCTGGGTAAGTATTTTCTCCCTGTCCTTCTGTTCTAGAATACCAGTTATCTTCACTATGGAATAATTCACCATCAATATACCAGTTAATTTTACCCGGAAGCCATTCTACTGCAACATCATGATACGAATCAGAAAATGTATTGTCACTTAATGTAACTGTTCCCTGACTTTCTTTATGTGGATTTCCATAATGAATGGTTCCATATCCTTTTGCTGTATTATCTCCCATTACTTCCATAATATCAATTTCGCCACATCTTGGCCATTGACCATATTCATTCTCATCAGCAGCCATTAGCCAGAAAGCTGGCAAATATCCTTTTCCTTTAGGTACCTTTATTCTTGCCTCAAAAATACCATATTTAAAGTTATGCTTATTCTGTGTATTAATACGACCTGATGTGTAAGTTGCTTCTCCATTTTCGTCAACTGTTTTGATTGGTTTTATTACTAATTTACCATCTTCTAAATAGATATTATCAGTAGAATTAACATATTTCTGTTTTTCTTGATTTACCCACCCAGCATCATGCAACTCTACATTCCAGTCACTTTCATTTAGTGTTGCTGTACTAAAATCATCCTGCCATTTTAAATTGTAACCTTCATACGACAATGTTTGCGTAACCGCTTCCTGATGCTCAAATGTTACATTTACTGACAACCTTACATTCTTTCCTGCAACTTTAATATCATTTGTTGCGGTAATTGTCTTAGTTCCTGTGCTTGTTTCAGCTGCATCTACTTTACTCACCGAAATAGCTGGAACTGTTGCACCAAACATAATAATTATCAATACAAATGGAACAAATTTTTTACCCCTTTTCTTCTTTATTGCTAAAACAATGAAACCTACACTGAAAAGTAAAATTACTACACATAATCCTATGCGACTTAAGTCACCAGTACTTGGCTTGCTGTCACTTAAATTGTTACCATCTGAAAAATTAGCACTTGAATTATTATTACTTGAATCAATTGTTGTAGTTTGTATTTTATCGACCTTCTTTGGTATAAATACAATGACTGCTTCTGAGGTTTCGCCTTTTCCAATTTGTGCAATTTTATAACTCCACTCCCCCGAAGAACTTTTTTCATCCTCCGTCACGTACCCATCTGGCACTTTTGCCTTGATTTCAATGTTTGTCAATGGATTTGCACTAGGGTTATTTACCTTTACTATCGTAGTGATATTATCACTCTCTGAATATTCAGATTTGTCTGTTTGCACTGTTAATTGCGGATCATTGCTTGTATTTTCAGCTCCAAAAACTGGTCTCATTATTGTTGCTAACGATAAAAACACAAGCACTATTCCTGCTACTATTTTACTTCTTTTAAACACATCTGTTCCTCCTTAACATTAAATTATATAGACTCTCTAGATGCTATAATTGTACTTTTTTTATTTAATCAGATATACCAAATAAAGTAAAAAAATATAAAATTCATGCACTGATATATAATAAAAATAA
>CAZOUU010000018.1:0-10367 GCA_964583045.1 uncultured Lachnospiraceae bacterium
CAAAGGAGGTACCATTATTAATGGAAGAGGTTCTGGAATTCATGAAACAAGTAAATTGTTTTCCATGGATGTTGAACCAGAAAAGGAAATTGTAATTATAGTTTCAGAAGTAGATATGACAGAGTCTATAATATCTGTAATAAGAGAAAAATTAAAGATTGATGAACCCGGAAAAGGTATTATTTATGTTCAGGATATAAACAAGACATATGGTATTTTCAAATAAAATGCATCTATATTATCAGTTGTTGGCAGATACTGCATAAATGGGACTCACAATAATCCTGATAACAGAGAAGTTTTGAGACGTAATAAAATGCTCTAGGTGTGAAACGTGTGTGCAACATTGATTATTACAAAGCTTGTATTTTCGGGCTTTTCAAGTTCTCAAACAGTTCTCAAAGAGATAATTATATACATTGTATATATATGGAGAATCCCACAAACACTATGTTTGTGGGATTTTTTGCGTAGTGTATTTATTCAATACTACTAATATGTATCAGGTATAAAATACATATGTAGCAGTGATTTATTCAATAATATTTATTACACTATAATGAAAATATAGTAGATATATCGAGCATATTTTCAATAAAAAGTGAGAATTAAAAATAATTATTGATATATATGCGGCTATATTATAATAGTAATGCAAAATAGTCGCAAGAGGAGGCGGAGTTATGTATATAGAAAGAGCAATTGAAAAAACAATAATTAACACTGAGAGAAGTTTTAAATCAATTCTTGTAACTGGACCCAGACAGGTAGGAAAATCTACAGTGCTACGACATTTGTTTAAAGATAGGAAATATATTACTTTTGATGATCCTATATTGTTGTCTGAAACCAAAATAGAGCCAGGATTGTTCTTTAAAAACAATAAACCACCAATCATAATGAATGAAGTACAGTATATATCAGAACTGTTTCCATATATTAAAATGGAATGTGACAAAACGGAAGAAAAGGGAAGATTTTGTCTTACAGGTTCACAACAATAGCATTTAATGAAAAATGTTTCTGAATCTCTAGCTGGAAGAGTTGGTATTCTTGAATTAGCAGGGTTGTCAATGAGAGAAATGTTGAAAATAAGATTTGATAGACCTTTTATCCCTTCAGAAAAGTACATTGAAGATAGAGGTAAAGAATATAAATAGATTGAAAATATATAAGAACTAATTCACCGTGGCGGATATCCAGCATTAATAGATGATAATATAGAGTGGCAGATGTTTTACAGTTCTTATGTCAAAACGTATATTGATAGAGATATAAATGAATTGGGAAATGTCAAAGACAAATTAAAATTTACACAATTTTTAACTGCGATGGCTGCAAGGACTGGGCAGATGTTAAATTATTCTAATGTTGCGGAACAAATCGAAATGTCTGTAAATACAGTGAAAGAATGGACTTCGTTATTGGAGGCGTCGGGTATCATCTACATTATGCACCCATTTTCTAATTCGGCACTTAACAGAGCGATTAAGACTCCTAAGGTGTATTTTAGAGATACGGGACTTGTTTGTTTCTTAACAAAATATCAGACCGCTGATACAGCAATGAATGGTGCTAATGCGGGAATAGATTATCGAATGAATGTATCCTATTATCGTGTAAAAGACAAACAGAGGAGAGTGGAGGCAGGAAATAATACAGTAAAAGAATTAGAGAATGATCTAATTATTGAACAGAATGAAGTTATTTATCCTATTGAAATAAAAATGTCTGCAAACCCTAAACTTTCGATGACGAATGCATTTGATGTGTTAGATAAAATTCATGGAAAAAAGAGAGGGATTGGTGTAATTCTTTGTATGTATGATTCTCCTTTGTGGTTAAAAGATAATATTGTTGCGTTGCCAATAGAGTATATTTAGTTTAATGACAAGTAAGGGAGAGGGGCACCAGTGTTTAGTGATTATAAATAATGAAGGATATAGTTACCGGTTGGTGGCATATCGAAACCTGGTTACGAAGGAACAGTATAGTGTGGAGAGTATTCAGAGGGAGATTAAGGCGGAGAATAGAATTGGGACGTTGAAGGTAATGCAAGAAGAAATTGAAGCTTTAGAGCCTATAGAAAAAGAGCTGATAAAGGATAAGATTCAAAAAAAGGTAAGCCAGTTAAGCCGCAAGTTGTGAATGAAATTAGCAAGAAAGTATGCTATAATATTCAATAATTGTATGTCTAAAAATGATTACAGAATATTTATATATATAACTGATTTAACAGAGATTAATACTACAATTGGAGGTATATTTATATGTCAAGTGCAGTACAGAGAGCAGAGCTACAATAACAGATTCGGAAGATAGCGAATGATGTTCGTGTTTCTGTTGATGGATGGGATTTTAGACAATATGAAGGTGTTTTACGTCTTCCCAAGAAAAATTTTAACGCGAGAAAGGACCTACTATGAACTACACTTATGTAATACACACCTTTGAACCTATATATAATGACAAGTCAAGGATTCTTATTCTTGGATCATTACCTTCGGTAAAATCCAGAGAGGAGAGTTTTTATTATGGACATCCTCAAAATCGCTTTTGGAAGGTATTAGCTGGTATATTAGGTGATGATGTTCCGGTTACCATAGAAGAAAAGAAAGCATTTTTACTAAAATCGGGTATTGCAGTGTGGGATGTGATAGCTTCTTGTGACATAATAGGTTCCTCGGATAGTTCGATTAGAAATGTAGTAGCTAATGATATGAATGTAATTACGTCGAAAGCCTCTATTGAGGCAATCTATACTAATGGAGATAAAGCTTACAAGCTATTCTTGAAATATTGTAAAAACCAAAGTCAAGCACCAGTCTATAAATTGCCCTCTACAAGTCCTGCTAATGCGGCCTATAGTGTAGATAAATTAATAGAGCAATGGCGACAGACAATGAAGCTTGATTAAGGGCTGTATTGGTTACATTGCTTTATGACCCCGCAACCTATTTTGTCACCAGCATTTCCAGAGGGTTGAGAAGTAAAATCATCAGGAGAACGGTGAATTATTATAGACCTGTCAATTACAGCTTCAGGGGTCAATCGGTTGGTATAAACCAATAAAAAAGCGTAGCCACTATTACCTAGGAGGGGAGGAAGATCTCCAGCATGATAAGGATGAGGATTATTGCTAGGGTTATAGTGAGCTCCTGTTTTATCAAAGGGAATAGAGCAATTGCCTAACTCATGAATATGCAATCCGAAAAAATTGCTATTATCTGGGAAATCCCCATCGGGTAGACCCTTAACTTCGATTTCTATCCATATTCCGCTAAAATTATCTTTAAAGAAATTAGCAATTCCAGTTAAAGTAGGAAATGAAGAATTTCCATATATTTTTGCATAAGCAAATAATTTCATTTATTAACTCCACATTAAAACTTAATATATTATATGAAAACGTCATAGAAGATGTGTTAAAGGTAACTTGACAATTAGTTGTATAGAGAATACAATAAATATGTTATACAAATCATACTTTTCATACTTTTAAAAGAGAAAGGAATTATAGACTATGAATAAACCAAAGGGTAAATATGCATGGACAGTAAAGGTAGGGGAAAAGGGACAGTTTGTTATTCCTAAGGAAGCCAGAGAAGTGTTTAATATACATCCTGGTGACACATTGATTGTACTAGGCGACGAGAAGAGGGGCATTGCTATACCGCCTAAGAATCTATTTGCAGACCTAGCAGCAAGCATATTTGTAGGGGATAAAGAAGAAAATGAGGGGGAATAAGTTATGGATATATTAACAGTTAGTAATTTGAGAAAGAAATATCCAGCCTTCACCTTGGATGGCGTGAGTTTTTCTTTGGAAGAGGGCAAGATAACAGGATTTATAGGAAGAAATGGTGCGGGAAAGTCTACTGCGCTCAATTCACTATTTAATTTTGTCCATCCGGATAGTGGAGATATAGTATTTTTCGGCATGGATTTTGTGGAGAAAGAGATAGAGATTAAGCAGAAAATAGGGTTTGTATCTAGTGGCATTAATTATTATTCATTAAAGAAATTGAAAACTATATCTAAGATAACTAAGTCATTTTATAATAACTGGGATGATGAAGCCTATGACAAATATATGAAGCTATTTAATCTAGACGAAAACAAAAAGCCTTCTCAGTTGTCAGCAGGTATGAAGGTTAAATATGCCTTGGTATTAGCTCTTTCACACAATGCAGATCTATTGATATTAGATGAACCTACTAGTGGATTAGATCCTGTCTCTAGAGATGATTTGCTGGATGTATTTATGGATTTATGTGACCAGGGAAAGACTATATTATTTTCTACTCATATTACATCGGATCTTGATAAATGTGCTGATAATATTATATACATAAAGAAAGGTAAGATAATTGCCCAAAAGAGTGTGCAAGAATTTGAGAATAGCTACAGGATAGCTACATTTAGGGATGAAGCTAGTATAAATGCATGCAAAGAAATGACTATAGGAAAAAAGAAAATTAAAGATGGTTATACAGCACTTATAGATACAAAGGTAGCAGATAGGATTGAGGCTGAGATTTCGAAGGCTGATTTAGAATCTATCATGGTTCATATAGAGAAGGAGGTAGAGTAAATGTTAAAGCTAATTAAGAAGGAATTTGTACTTGCGTTACATCCTGTTACACCAATAATGCTCTTGCTGTCAGCGATGGTATTGATTCCTAATTATCCATATGTAGTTATATTCTTTTATGTGTCTATGGCTATATTTTTTACCTGTCTATCAGGAAGAGAGAACAATGATGTGGTGTATTCTTTGAACTTACCTATTAAGAAAAGTAATATAGTTAAGGCGAGATTTATTTCTGCTAGCATTATACAAATGCTGCAATTATTATTAATGATACCACTTTGTGTTCTTAGTCAGACCTGGAATAAGAGTGGTAACCAAGCAGGTATGGACCCAGGTATTTCATTATTTGCTGTAGGCTTTATAGTATACGGAATTTTTAACCTGGTATTTTTCTTACACTATTATAGAAATGTAAATAAGGTTGGAATAGCATTTTTGTTATCTAGTATAGTTATATTTGTATGTACAGCCTTAGATGTGATATCCACTCATGCAATACCATTTGTTAAGAACTTTATAGATACCCCAGGTGTTGAGAATTTATCACATAAGCTAGTGTTTTTATGCATAGGGATTTTAATGTATATACTAATTACCTTTTTCACTTACAAAATATGCGTAACTAATTTCGAGAAGCAGGATTTAAACTAATTAACTAAAATATATTCAATAAAACCTCTTGACAAACTAACAAGTGTTAGCTATAGCGTAACTAACACTTGTTAGTGATTGGAGGATAAAGAGATGAATTTATATTTTGGAGATTTAGTTACGATTGTTACAACCATTATGTTGTTGGTTGCATTTGTTTATGTGGTGTATACCACTGTCAAAGAAAAGGATATTAAGTATTGGGGGCGTAAGACCTTAACATTAGGATTATGGGGATTGATATTATGTTGTTTTGCAGCGGCTAGGGACGGATATGACAAATCCGTTCAGGCATCCTTTGATACCTCGGTGTTAGGAGGGTTGTTCTCTACTACTAGCCTACAATCTACCCTATGCTGTATAGGTGGAGGAATTATAGCTATTTCTACTATAACAAGTATATTTGTTAAGAATCAGAGATATAGAAAAGCTATGTTTTTTATATTAGGTGCAACTATTGTTTTAAAGGCTCTTATAATAGAGATATCTAGATGGGTGATGTAATATGAAGATTGTTGTTATAAATGGACAGAATCATAAGGGAAGCACATATAATACAGGTAAATTATTGGTGAACCATATATCAGGTAATAAAGAGGTAAAGGAATTCTTTCTGCCAAGGGATTTGAATCATTTCTGCTTGGGCTGTTATACTTGTATAGAGGATGAGAGCAGATGTCCTTATTATGAGGAGAAACATAGGATAATGGAGTGTGTAGAGAATGCCGATTTGTTAGTATTTACTACGCCCAATTATTGTATGGCACCATCGGCACCTATGAAAGCATTTATGGATTTGACATTTACATATTGGATTGCACATAAGCCACGAAAATGTATGTTTAATAAGAAAGCTATAGTTATATCTACAACAGCAGGAGCTGGAGCAAGGAGTGCTATTAAACCCATAAAGACTATGCTGTTTTATTGGGGAGTCCCTTACGTGAAAACCTATGGCATAGGAGTACAGGCTATGAATTGGCAGGGCGTGGCCACTAAGAAGAAGGATAAGATAGAAAAAGCTATGGTAAAACTAGCTATCAAGATTTCTAAAGATAAGAGACCTAGAGCTTCTATAAGAAGTAAATTTATGTTTTTGATGATGAGAATGATGCAGCAGGGTAATATGGGAAGTAGTCCTACTGAGAGAAGATATTGGGAAGAGCAAGGCTGGTTAGGAACGGAACGTCCATGGAAGAAGGTATGACAACTCGGAAGAAAATAATATATGAGACACTTAGACTATTCTCAGAAAGAGGCTATGATGGTGTATCTATGCGGGAGATAGCGGCGGCAGTGGGTATTAAAGGTGCTTCCATATATAATCATTTCAAGGGAAAAGAGATGATATTTCAAGAGATATTTATAGAAATGACTAAGCGTTATGATGATTTTGCCAAGACTATGTATATACCTATTAAAGAAGGAGTAGGCACAATTAATCATTATCTTCATATAGAAGAGGAGCAGCTGTTTCAAACTGCTGATGGTCTATTTTCATTTTTTACACAGGATGAATTTGCTGTTAGGTTTCGAAAGATGATTATATCAGAGCAATATAAATTTGATTTAGCAGCCACTTATTTAGAGGATTACTATATGGAAGCACCTATTAGGTTTCAGACGGAGATATTTAAAGGGCTTCAAGAACAGGGTGGATTTACAGGATATGATCCAGAGGTTATGGCGTTACATTTTTATAGTCCTATATATTTCATGCTAAATAAATATGACTTGGAAGGGAACTATGATTGGTGCGTGGAACAGCTTAAGAAACATGTACATTGGTTTTGTGAATTATATGGTGATGAGATCAAGCAGCATTTACTTTGATACATTGCTTTTAATCTGGCTTATATTAAATGGTAGAATACTTATTTGCAAAAAGGCTTTACTGATGCCCAACGCATAGGATAAAGAAAATCACAAATGAAGTCTTTTGTAATTTTTGCTACGGTATTCGGAAGGGGTAAGCTTAAAAGCCTTCCTAAAGGTTTCAGTAAAATAACTATGGCTGGGAAATGCTAGTATAGAGGATATGTTGGATAAAGAATAATCAGAATATGCCAGCATACTCTTAGCGGTTTCCAGCTTTTTACGTCTTATGTACTCGCTAATAGACATATCCGTCTCTTCCTTAAACAAACGAGATAAGTAGGCGGGAGACAGTCCAATATGGTCTGCTAGTGTGGCTACTGTAATACGTGTATGTAGATGATTATATATATAATCTATAGAGTCAGATATATGCTTGGAATACAGCTTTGTATGATGTAGAGAATTCATTCTATTTGTGTAGTCTATAATCATAGAGCTATGTAGCTTTGATAGCTCCTCGATACTCTTGCAATTATCACCAGCTAATATGTAGTAATCGCTAAGGGTGTATGCCAAACTAAAATCTATACCACCTTCTATGCAATATCTAGCTATCATAGCTACAGATATAACAAAATGATATTTCAAATTTTGTAATGGATTATCTGATAGTATGCCTAGCCCCGATTTTTCAGCTAGACTTTCATTGCAATAGCTCATAACCCTCTTTATATCTCCGGATTTAATAGAATTATAGAAATCCAGTTCGGGATTGTAAGGAGCATGTTCTAGCTCGTTTTCTCTATTAATATATTCTTTGTATAATAAGGAATTGGTAATCTTCATATAGCTTTCTCCTGTGCGATTGATATACGTATAATATGTAAACATTAGCCCATACTGAAATATATAACATTAATACTATTATATCATAAAAACGATAAAAAAGATATAAAAACGATAGATAGATAAAGTGCTATATTATAGAATAACACTAACAAGTAAATAGATATGGATTGGAGGTATACTATGTTATTAAACAGAGGAATAAACTTAGGGGGATATTTATCACAATGTGACCATTTGGAGCAACACTATGAGTGGTTTATTAAGAAAAATGATATTAAGCAAATAGCTGCGTGGGGGCTTGATCATGTTCGTATTCCAGTGGATTATGAAGTGCTTGAAACAGAAGATGGTAAGCAGAAAGAAAGTGGCTACAAAAGAATAACTCAGGTAATAGAATGGTGTAGAAAATATAACCTGAATGTTATTTTGGATTTGCATAAGGCCTATGGTTATGATTTTAATAATGCAGGTGATGGGAACAAAAACAATCTGTTCAATTCGGAAGAATTGCAACAACGTTTTGTTGGCCTGTGGATAGAAATAGTAAAGAATTATAGTCAATATGATAATGTAGCATTTGAGCTTCTAAATGAAGTGGTTGAGATAGAAAACGCTGAGGCGTGGAATAGCTTAATTAAACAAACTGTATTAGAGATTAGAAAGCTAGCACCAGTTGCACCTATCATCTATGGCGGAATACAATGGAATAGCGTTAAGACCTTAAAGCTATTAGAAGTGCCTAATGATGAGAATATAATATTTACCTTTCATTTTTATGAGCCATTATTATTTACACACCAAAAAGCCCCTTGGGTATCGACTATGGATCCAGAGGAAACTATAAATTATCCGTTAACTATGGAAGAATATCAGGAAAAGTCAAAGAAGTTAGGTTATCAAGGTGAGGTAGTAACTTTGGCTAAATCGAAGACTATGGGTGAAGAATTTGTACTAGAGATGATTGAAGAAGCTATTTCAGCTGCAAGGGAAAAAGGGGTATCCTTATATTGTGGAGAATTTGGTGTTATAGACAGAGCACCAGTAGAAGACACCTTAAGATGGTTTACAGATGTAGATAGAGTGTTTAGAAAGTATAATATAGGTTGTGCTGTATGGACATATAAGGCTATGGATTTTGGCTTAATAGATGACCATTATGCAGATATAAAGGATTCTTTGATAGAGCTTTGGTGCAAATAGAAGAGAAAACGGTTTTAATGCGGGTAAGCTTAGACTTGCAATAAAATATCCCTATGAAATGTTATAGAGAATAATATAGAACCATACATAGTATAAAGCTATGTATGGTTTTTGCATTTATTAAATAGCTTTGTATTACAATAGTACTTATACCTGTAATGAATTATCTTCTTATGCCATACCATTTACTGTCTTATATTTGTATAGCATTTCTGCGTGGTTTTGTTCTTCCATTTGAATATCGGCTAATAGCTTACGGATGGCAGAGTTTGCAAATATAAATACATTATTGTTATATTCGCCAGAAACTAACTTTTCACTGCTTATGCAATCGGTAACCAGATAGCTATCATGCTCTTTTTCAGATGTATTTCCAAGAGAGTTATAGGTAGCTTTTGGCTCATATTTGTTGCCGTCGCTATCGTTACAATCACAGCTGGGTACATTTCCTTTTAGAACCTGCTCTAGAGAATCATAATGTTTTTGCTCTTTTTCTTTTAAGGTCTGGAATAGATTCTTGATTCACATTTGCTCCTGAGTTTATAAATCTTTAATTGCGGTTGTTTCTTTTTCGTTTAAGACCATAGTTTAATCCACCTTTCTGTTTTAAGTTTAGTATGATATAATTTATGAAAAATATTCAAAAATTTAAATAATAAATGGGCTTTGTCATAGCTATACATTGTAGATTGTAAGCCTGAGCATAAAATAATGAATTAAAACAAATATGTTGAACATACTACTTCTTATATAAACACGGAGGTAGATATGGAAACTGAAAGCAGACAAACGGAAGATGCTATTAAATTACTAAAGGAATGTGATTCAGGAACTAAGATGGCAGTAGAGTCTATGGAAGAGGTAATAGACAAAATAAGGGATCATATGTTGCGCAGAAGCCTGGAGGACAGCGTAGTAAAACATAAGCATCTAGGAGATGAGATACATGAACAATTATTGCAGCTAGGAGAAGAAGATAAAGAACCAAATCCCATAGCCAAGGGTATGTCTTGGATGAAAACCAATGTTAAGCTTACTATGAATGAAAGTGATAAAACAGTAGCAGATCTGATGACAGGTGGCTGTGATATGGGAATTAAATCGCTGCATAGATATATGAATCAATACGAGTGCGCTCATGAAAAAGCCAAGAATTTATGTGAGCGACTTATAGAGGAAGAAGAAAAACTAAGAAAGGAATTGAAAGTATATCTCTAGAGATATACTACATATGAATACTAGTTTTGCTACTACT
>CAZOUU010000018.1:10467-13480 GCA_964583045.1 uncultured Lachnospiraceae bacterium
TACTTATTTTTTCTATATGTCTTTCTATGCTATGTTCTTGTGATACTACCAAAAGAGATGAGAATCTAGATACTAGTAAAGAAGTGACTCTAACAATAGTGGGCGCAAGAGAAGAGAATAAAGCACTTTAGGCTGTTGCAGCAGATTTCACTGAACTATATCCAAATTGTAAAATTGAATATGAATATTTGCAAGACTATAGTGAGTCTTTGATAAAAAGATTAGATAGTGGTACGGATAAAATTGATTTATTTGTAACTGGAAATATAGTAGCTGATTCAGATAGACGAGAATATGCAGTAGACTATATTGAGCAAAAGGATAAGGTGGATTTATCTGGTACATACGAGGGCTTGATTCAGAACTTTACAGTTAATGAGGATAATAGCAGCCATCTATATGCAGTACCATTTGGTGCCGAGGTTAGAGGCATGTATGTAAATACTACTTTGCTGGATTCATTAAATATACAGGTGCCAACTAATAGAGAAGAATTTTTAAAAGCATGTAAAGAGATTAAGGATGCGGGCTATGTGCCTATTCAAGGAAATCCAGGAGCTGCACCACAACAATTGCTTTACCCATATATATGTAATGGTATAGCAAATGCAGATAACTACAAGGAGCTATATAATAAGATAAACAATAAAGAAGAGGACGTATCTGAGCTGTTTGAAGATGAGATGACTCTAGCCTATACTCTTATGGAAAATGACTATTACAAATATAAATATATAGAGAATGAATATAATATGTATACTTCTATAACTAATGAAGAATATGCGAGAAGCTTTTTAAATCTAGCTGTGGATGAAGATGGAAATTATACAAAGATAGATGATATAGGTATAGCGGCATTTTTACCAGCTACTATTTCCTTAGAGACAGCTATAGAGGATGTTAAAGAAGCTTACCATAGCAATATAGAATACAAATTTATTCTTGCTCCAGTCGGAGAAGATGGTGGTTATGCATATATGTCACCTTCAGATGGAATAGCAGTTAACAACAATTCTGACAATACAGATTGGGCATTAAGCTTTGTAGATTTTCTGTTTGAAAAGAAAAATATAGAAAAATATGCCAAAGAAGATAATATTATAGCTAACACTACTAAATCCTATGATGTAGTAAAAAAACAGCTTGACGTGCCAGAAAATCATATATGTCAATTAGGAGAAGTTACCTTTGATTATAGCTTTTATGGTATAATAAACGATAGCTTAACAGAGGTAATGAAGGGTAATAATCCAAAGTATATGGAGACAGACAGCGAGGGTAATACAGCATTATACTCCTTAGATTATTATATGAAAAATATGTCGGATAGATTTAAGGAGAGCGACTGAGGAAGGGTTGAATGCATATGGGATCTAGTTTTCACAAAAGATTCAGTAAAGGTTTTGTTCTGGCTATAAATGTTATATGTGGACTAGTTATATTGATTACGTTTATTGCGTATACAGTTATATATCATGATAGACTACATAGACAGAATATAAGGGATATAGAAAATCTAAATAAGAGTGCTACAACTATGGCGGGTTTATATTTTAAGAGCGCTAATAAGCAGGTTCGAGATATGGCCAAATATATAAATTTCAGCAAATTTACTGAAGAAGAGGCGTTGAAATATATATATTATTCTGATTCTGATAATAATGCAGGATATCAGCTGATAGGTGAGGATTATACAGGACACGTTACGGAGATGAATGAACGTAGAGAATTTATTGCTGTAGATTATACTAGTAATAGCTATAGAACTCTACAAAATATATTTTCTAAGATCTCTAAGAAGCAGATTAATACCTTTGGATTTATGCCAGAATTTACAGATGGATTTAATGCGGCAAAGAGTTTTGCTATATATGTACCTGTAGATATTATGGGCGAAGACGGAACTAAAGAAACTAAGACACTAATGTATGTTAATAAAACAAAATCATTTATAGATTCTATTCAAATGGATGGTGGATATCAAGGTATGTCCACTGTATTAATAGATAATAATGGTAATTACATAATGAGCAATTCAGCTTATAAGGGAAGCAATTTATTTAAATATTTTATGACCTATAATGACCTTACCTCAGAAGAAAAAAGTCTATTATGGATGAGGTTGGAAATACAGATGATGGATACTTCGTATATAATAATAGCAATGGCGAAGAGTGTGTATTTTCATATATGAAGCTAGAGGGCACGGATAAATATTGTGTTAGTGCAGTGCCAGTATCCTCGTTTCATAATATGAATTATGATTATAGATTTACAATTCTTGCTATGGTGACTTTGTTTATAGTATTTGCCATAGATATATCATGGTTAAATTATATGAATATTTGCCTTAAGATAAGTGCAGATAAAGAAAAGAGTGCCAATGCAGCTAAGTCGGAGTTCTTATCTCGTATGAGTCATGATATAAGAACACCTATGAATGCTATATTAGGACTATCTAATCTAGGCAGCGATGAAACAAAGGATGAGGCAGCTAAGGTATATTTTGATAAGATATCATCTTCAGGCAGCTATCTCCTAGGGCTAATTAACGACATATTAGATATGAGTAGAATAGAGACAGGAAGAGTAGAATTTCATGAAGAGGTAGTAGAGGTTAGGACATTTTTTGATGAATTAATAGAGATGGTAGCGCCATTATCTTCGGAGAGAAATATTAAAATAATTTGTAATAGAGATAGAATAGAGACAGAATATGTGCGTTGCGATAAGGTTAGAATGCAACAGATATATCTTAATCTTCTAAGCAATGCTATTAAATTTAGCAATCCTGGCGGTACGGTAGAATGGACTATTAACCCCATAAAGATAGAAGCTGGGGCGACATATTACCAACAGATTATTAAAGACTATGGCTGTGGTATGAGTGAAGCGTTTATGGAGCGTATGTATATTCCGTTTGAACAGGAATATAATGTGTATAGTAATGAGAGACCTAGTACAGGATTGGGACTTGCTATATGTAAAAACCTTATAGAACAGTTAGATGGTA
>CAZOUU010000019.1:0-534 GCA_964583045.1 uncultured Lachnospiraceae bacterium
AAGGATAGTGTATTAGTAGCATCAACAGGAGTTATAGGTGCACAGCTTCCTATGGAAGCAATAGAATATGGTGTTGAAGAATTAGCCCCTAAGATAGCTGATACTTATGAAGCAGGAGAATTAGCAGCAGAGGCTATACTTACTACAGATACAAAGAAGAAAACTATAGCAGTAGAATTTGAGTTAAGTGGTACTAAGGTTACTATAGGAGCTATGTGTAAAGGCTCTGGTATGATACATCCTAATATGGGAACTATGCTTGGATTTATAACTACTGACTTAAGCATTAGTAAAGAGCTGTTATTATCCGCCTTACGTGAGGATATAGAGGATACATTTAATATGGTATCAGTAGACGGAGATACCTCTACAAATGATTCGGTCTTGTTACTTGCAAATGGAATGGCAGGAAATAAGAAGCTTGAAGCAGAGGGAGAGGGTTATAGAGAATTTAAGAAAGCACTTCATATAGTTAATGAATTTTTAGCTAAGGCTATAGCAGGAGATGGTGAAGGCTGTACAAGATTATTAGAA